>JBEPYD010000123.1:0-9432 GCA_041641575.1 Bacteroidales bacterium | reverse complement strand
CAGGTAATATAGTCTGGGTTTCAGGCAGCTCAAATATCGTAAGAGATGAAAACGGATCTCCGCTATACGGCCTTTCCATTGCAGTAGATATTACAGAACGTAAAGCTATGGAAACGGCAAGCAGAGATAGCGAAAAACAATTTAAAGCACTGTTTTTTGATAACAAATCTGTGATGCTCCTGATTGATCCACAATCGCAAAAGATTGTGGAAGCAAACGATGCAGCGCTTGAATTTTACGCGTATAAAAAAGAAGAATTTATTGGTAAAGCATTTCGTTCTCTAAGTATTGATGTTTTACCCTCGGATTATTTTAATAAAGGATCTATTGCCTCTTCCAAATATTTTACACGCCATATAGCTTCCTCAGGTAAAATCAGGCATGTTGAATTACAATCTGATTTCATTTCATATTCCGGACAAACGCTAATCTATTGCATTATACATGATGTAACAGAAGAGACCAAAGCCAAACTCCGATTGGAAAGAGCTGAAAATGTAGCCCTTACCGGCAATTGGGAAATTTATCTTAAAACCGGTAAAATTGATTCTTCTGCCGGGGCAAGAACCATTTATGGTTTACCAAATGAAGAATATGAATTATCAGAAATCCAGACCATTCCCCTTGAAAAATACAGGCGTAAGCTGGATAAAGCATTGAAAGAGCTTGTTGTACGAAATAAAACGTATGATGTTGAATTTGAAATAAAAAGACCCATAGATGGTGAGATCAGGTATATAAATTCAATTGCTACCTATGACAAATCAGAACATAAAATTTTTGGGATCATTCAGGATATTACCCGTCGCAAAGAGATCGAAAACCAACTGATTGAGGCTAAAAAACTGGCGGAAGAAAACAACAAATTAAAATCGGCTTTTCTTTCAAACATGAGCCATGAAATCCGCACGCCAATGAACGGTATTATCGGATTTTCCAAAATGCTTATGAACAGAGAGCTAAATGAGGAAACACGCGCCAATTTCACCAAAATCATTGTTGATAGCAGCAATCAGTTATTATCCATTGTAAACGATATTCTTGATATTTCAAAAATTGAAACTGGTCAGGTAAAAATTAATCCGGAAGAGACTTCGCTGAATGATCTCATCATGGATTTGTTCTCCTTTTTCGAACCCAAATCCATGCCTGCAAAGCTTGTGTTATTGCCAGAACTTTCATTAAGTATTGAAAAGGCCACAGTAAACATCGATCATCAAAAACTAAAACAGATTTTAACCAATTTACTGAGTAATGCCCTTAAATTTACCAAAGAAGGACGCATAAAGTTTGGTTACCGGTTAGCAGAAGAGAAGCTTCTTTTTTATGTTTCAGATACCGGTATTGGTATAGATCCCGCGCATCATGAGTTAATTTTCGACCGCTTTCTGCAATCCAACAACTCACTTACAAAAGTAAGCGGAGGAACCGGGCTTGGGTTGGCAATCAGCCGGGGATATGTTGAGCTTATGGGTGGAAAAATATGGGTTGAATCCAAACCCGGAGAAGGTGCAACTTTTTATTTTACCATGCCTTACACACCTGTATTTAATAATAAAAGTACAGTTACTAAACAGGAAAAAAAGAGCAACAATGATCCCCTTTCCATAAAACCCAACCAAAAAGTGCTGGTAGTTGAGGATGAAGAAGTTAACTTTTTATACATCAAAGAATTGCTGCATATACTTGATATAGATATCATCCATGCACGCACTGCCGGCGAATCTTTGGAACTTTACCGTAAGCATTCAGATTTAAAACTGGTATTAATGGATATTAAGCTGCCGGATTTTGATGGCTATGAGGCCATGAAAGGCATGCGTAAAATCAATCCGGTAATTCCCATTATTGCACAAACCGCTTATGCCATGGAAGAAGAAAAGGAAAAAATGCTTAAAAGCGGTTTTAATGATTACATTCCAAAACCCATAATAAAGCCAAAACTCATTCAACTTCTGAACCAATACCTGAATTAACCACACATACGGTTTAATTCAGGCCCAAAGGCCACTGTTCTTCATAAAAACATCCCTGGTTAAAAAATCAGAGATAATTTGTTTACCTCTTTTTGGCAATCCGAAATTATATGTTGTATGGCATTTATTTAAAAATGTTTTACTTTAGCCATGCAAAAACAACACAACTGCATATCTCATGAAAATGGCCAAAGATTACATAGAAATAATGGACACTACCCTGCGCGACGGGGAACAAACTTCGGGCCTCGCCTTTAGTGAATCGGAAAAATTAAATACAGCCAAACTGTTGCTTGAAGAATTAAAAGTTGACAGAATAGAAATTGCCTCTGCAAGGGTTTCGGAAGGTGAGTTTAATGCCGTTAGAAAGACTACAGAATGGGCAAAAACACATAATTTTCTAGACCGTATTGAAGTTTTAGGTTTTGTTGATGGCACCCATTCCATTGACTGGATTAAAGATGCCGGCGCTCGCGTAATTAACCTCCTCTGCAAAGGATCATTAAAGCACGTGAAAGGACAGCTTAAAAAATCTCCGGAAGAGCATCTGGAAGACGTAAAAAATTCCATTAATTATGCTACCAGTCAGGGATTAAAAGTTAATGTTTACCTTGAAGATTGGTCCAATGGTATGCGACACTCTCCGGAATATGTGCATTTTTTAACCAAGGCCCTGGCAAGTGAAAAAGTAGAACGCATCATGCTGCCGGATACCCTGGGTATTTTGAATCATGAAGAAACTTATGCCTTTTGTAAAAAAATGGTGGATATGTATCCCAATGTGCACTTCGATTTTCATGCACATAATGATTATGATCTTTCAACTGCCAATGCATATTCCGCTTTGAAAGCTGGTATAAGTGGTATCCACACCACAGTGAACGGACTTGGCGAAAGGGCTGGAAATGTGCCGCTGGCAAGTGTTGTCGGAATTATATTGGATCACCTTAAGCTTAATATTAACCTTAACGAAAACAAAATAAATAAAATTAGCCGTATTGTTGAAACATTTTCCGGCATAAGAATTCCTACCAATAAACCCCTGGTGGGTGAATATGTATTTACACAAACCTGTGGTGTACATGCTGATGGCGATAGTAAAGAAAACCTGTACTTTAATGATCTTACACCAGAGCGTTTTGGCAGGGTACGAAAATATGCCCTGGGCAAAACTGCCGGTAAGGCAAATATTAAAATGAACCTGCAGGAACTGGGAATTGAACTCGATCCGGAAACAATGAAAAAAGTAACCGCACGGGTAATTGAACTAGGCGACCAAAAAGAGGATGTTACTGCAGAAGACCTTCCTTATATCATATCAGATATTCTGAAGAGTGAAAAAATACAGGATACCATTAAAATATTAAATTATACCTTAAATCTATCGAATAACCTGCGGCCAGTGGCCACCCTTTCCATTGAAATAGATGGCGATGCTTACCAGGAATCCAGTCAGGGCGATGGCCAGTACGATGCTTTTATGCGCGCCCTTCGTAAAATTTATTGTACATTAGGTAAGGATTTTCCCCGCCTGGTAGATTACGTGGTAACCATTCCCCCGGGTGGCCGCACCGATGCCCTTGTTGGCGCCATTATTACGTGGGAAAATGGCCGTACATTTAAAACCCGTGGCGTTGATCCGGACCAAACAGTTGCAGCAATAAAGGCAACCATGAAAATGCTGAACATTATGGAGCAGTTGGATACCGCTAAAAAACAGGCTGTAACACGCACAAGTTAAGGTTTATTCAGACCTTCATCAGGTTTGCGATGATATAATCAGCAATAAACCTGCCTTTATCCGTGAGTTTTAAATGCTTTCCGTCAATCCACAGGTGACCGGATTGTATAAATGATTTGGATTCTTCCTCTGCATATTGTCTCAGTGGATAACCACACTTTTCCTGTATTTCTGATAAATTGCATCCCCATTGGGTGCGTAAACCCGTCATAATAAATTCATTATATCGTGTTTGATTGTCCAGGACTTCTTTTTCCCAGAATTTGTTGCTTTTCTGTACCAGGCTAATATACTGCTTAATGGAGCGGATGTTCCATTTGCGCTCTTGCTGGTTAAAAGAGTGCGCAGAGGGGCCAAATCCGAGGTAGCTCTCTCCTTTCCAGTAAATTAAATTATGCTTTGAAAAGAAATTGGGTTTACCAAAATTTGAAATTTCATAATGAATGAACCCCTGTTCTGAAGTTAACTCAATTAATCGCTGGAACATATTATTGCTAAGCTCGTCGGGTGGTGATTTTATTTTACCTTTTTTAGCCCAATGCCCGAAGATCGTTTTGGGCTCTATGGTAAGATGGTAAGCCGAAATATGTTGCACTGGTAATTGCAATGCTTTCAACAGGTTCTGTTCCCATTGTGCCAAAGACATGTCAGGCAATCCATATATCAGATCAATGTTAATGTTGTGAAAACCCATATCATGCGCCTGATTTACAGCTTCTACAGACCGGTCTGCCACATGTGAGCGGTTCATCAGGGAGAGATCGGCATTATTAAAAGATTGAATCCCAACACTGAGCCGGTCTATTCCAGCGCTTTTTAGCTGTAACAAATATTCGTCTGTCAGATCTTCCGGGTTTGCCTCCAGGGTTACCTCAGGATGTAGAGCAATGTTAAAATTTTCTTTTGCTGTTTCAATTATACTTTTTATTTGTGCCACATTCAAAACCGAAGGTGTACCCCCGCCAAAATATATGGTTTCAAAGGTTTGCTCTGCTCCTTCCCCTGCACGCAAAGCCATTTCCTGTTTAATGGCGTTTACCATATTATCCTTTTGTGCCAAAGACACAGAGAAATAAAAATCGCAGTAATAACAGTTTTTCCTGCAAAAAGGAATATGGATATATATACCAGCCAAATAAAATGTGCGTTATTATATTTGTTTTAGCAAAGGTAAATTATTTAAGTAGTTTACTTTTGCAATTTTAAAATTAGATAATAATGGTAAAAGCATTTTGGAAAGCAGCTGCCTGGGGAATGGCAATTTTTATTCTTAGCATAATTCCTCCGGGAGATATTAACCGGAATTCTGTTTTTTCTCTTATCCCACATTTAGACAAAATTGGTCACGCGCTTTTCTACTGTATATTCAGTTTTTTGCTGTACAGTGGTTTTATCAATTACGGCAATACATCGCTTGGGAAATTCCATACGTTTGCCATTGCAATTAGTTTTGGAATAATGATGGAAATTCTGCAGGGATATTATTTTATCGCACGGCACATGGATGTTATGGATATTATTGCCAACACTGCGGGAGTATTGCTTGGACTATTTTTATATGCCCCTGTTTCTGCCGTTTTGAAACGGATACGGGTTTACGTGTAAAAAAGCAATTTTAAATGATTATTTTTTGCTTTCCTTCTTTAATATCATTAGCCAACATAGTGATGGACTGACTTTCAAATAAGTGCTTTATTTCTTCCCGGCTTTTTGCATATTTATTATGTAGAACACAATAGGGCTCTTGTTTTTTGCAGGGTTTAAGACCAATGGCACACATACTGAAATTATCTTTGCCATCAATAACCTCTACAATATCCATAAGGGTTGTTTTTGATGGGTTTTCACCAATTCCAAACCCACCGTGCGGACCCTTTGTAGAAGAAAGAATGCGGTTCTTTGCAAGTGTTTGTAGTATTTTTCCCAGGAAAGGAGTAGGAATACCCAAGTCTTCAGAAATTTTTCTAATCCCTATCTTCTTATCTTTATCTGTATGTACAGCCAAGTAAATAACTGCTCTTAATGCGTATTTGCAGGTATTTGATAACATAACTATTGCTTTTTACATGGAATTTTATTTATTCTACCGATATGTCTGCCACCTTCAAAAGAAGATGATATATATGCTTCCACAATATTAACTGCCTCCTCTTCTGACACAAATCTGGCAGGTATTGCTATAATGTTCGCGTTGTTGTGTTTTTTAGCCAGGGCTGCAATTTCCGGGTTCCAGCATAAAGCTGAACGAATATCATGGTGTTTGTTTGCCGTCATATTTATTCCATTTCCACTACCACACAGGGATATTCCAAAATCGTAATCACCTGATGCCACTGCATTTGCCAGAGCATGCCCGTAGTCAGGATAATCTGATGGTTCTGCACTATAAGTGCCTAAATCATTATAAGAAATGCTGTTATTCTTTAAATAACTGAGTATTTTCTGTTTTTGTTCGTATCCTGCGTGGTCACTGGCTACTGCAACTTTTTCTATCTTCATTTCTGTATCGTAAAAATAAACATATGTCGTGATTCAAAGATAGATAAATATTTTTAATAAAATAATTAAAGATGCTTTGGTTTAAATTGAATCATCTTCATTTCTGCACAAATCAGTTTGAGGTTTCTCATTATGAATATTAACAATTATGGTTTTCGCTAATGTGAAATAATTGTTAATTAATTATTACATTATTTGAAAAAAAAGCTTTGAGAATTTAATATTACCTTTGTATAAACAATTTGATGAGACAAAAAAATGAAATTATTAAATTTCATGAGCAAAAGTCAACATATTTTTAACAGGTTTGTTTTGGTGAAAATGTGTGGCTTTTATTAGCCACACCCATTGTTAACATGTTGTTGATAGCATTGTAATTTATTGTATATGAATTGCTTTAAAGAAAAGCTTCTGTTGATACGCTGTTCATTCATTTTTAATTGCTAAAATTGCAAGAAAAAATCAGAAAAAATTCAAACACAATTAACAGCCTATTATCATCATCATAAGAGAAATTTAAATTTTTATTTATATATATTATTATAAGTATATGTGAATAACTAAAGAAAATAGAAATAATGACTGAAGTAAAAACTAAAATAGATTATTCTACTGAGATACGGAAACTGGTAAAAGAAAAAAATGCTGTTATTCTTGCACACTATTACCAGGAGGGTGAAATTCAGGATATAGCAGATTTTGTTGGCGATAGCCTTGCTTTGTCTCAACAGGCTGCCAAAACTAAAGCCGACATTATTTTATTTGCAGGTGTGCATTTTATGGCTGAAACAGCTAAAATCCTTGCACCAGAAAAAAAAGTACTTATACCCGATACCATGGCAGGATGTTCACTTGCCGACAGCTGTCCGCCAAAAGAATTTAAGGAATTTGTAGAAAATCATCCATATCATACCGTAATATCTTATGTAAATACTACAGCTGACATAAAAGCACTTACAGATATTATTTGTACCTCATCTAATGCTTTGCAGATAGTTGAAAGCTTACCCAAAGATGAAAAAATTATTTTTGCTCCTGACAGAAATCTTGGTAATTATATTAAAAACCTTACACAGCGAGAAATGGTAATCTGGGATGGTGCCTGCCATGTTCATGAAGAATTTTCACTTGAAAAAATTCTGGAAATAAAAGCCGATCATCCGGACGCTAAAATTATTGCCCATCCTGAATGTGAAAAACCCATTTTAATTGTTGCTGATCATATTGGTTCAACTTCTGCTTTGCTTAAATTTACACAAACTGATAATGGACAAAAATATATAGTCGCTACAGAATCCGGCATCATCCATCAAATGAAAAAAGCCAACCCAAATAAAACGTATATTCCAGCACCTCCAAAAGATTCTACCTGTGGATGCAATGATTGTAATTTTATGAAGCTTATCACACTAAAAAAGATATATTCCTGTTTAAAAAATGAAGAGCCTGAAGTAACTTTGGATGAAAACATCAGACTCAAAGCTGAAAAACCTATTCGTAGAATGCTTAAAATTTCTGAAGAACTTGGATTATAAAAAAATACATATCGTTTTTATCCTAGTAACAGGATTATTTATAGGAAATACCTTTGCACAAAATGAAGTAAAGGAAAATGGCTACAATATATTCTATTACCCCAATGGACAAATAAGCAGTGAGGGTAATATGCGTGATGGTAAGCCTGATGGATACTGGAAAACTTACTACGTTACCGGCGTTGTTAAATCTGAAGGGAACAGAAAAAATTTTCTGCTGGATAGTGTTTGGACCTTCTATAATAATGCAGGTAAAGTAGTAGAGAAGATACCTTACCTTATGGGAAAGATTAATGGATATAAACTTACCTTTAAGTATGACAATACCAGCCCCCGGGAAGAAGGCTATATGGCATCCAAAGAATTATATGTAAATGGAAAAAAGGAAGGTATTTCATACTACTATCATAAAAACGGAGAACTAAGGGAAGAGATTAATTACACTGATAATAAAAGGAGTGGGTTAGCAAAAGAATATGATACACAAGGTAAACTGGTTACCATAAATGAATACAGAAGAGATATTTTAATTGCCCGCGAAAGGTTAAACAGATTTTCGGAAGCCGGAAAAAAGGAAGGACTATGGCGTGAGTATTATGATAATGGAAAGGTAAAGAAAGAAATGTTTTTCAAGAATGATGAACTGGATGGGCTAATAAAAGAATTTGAAGAGAACGGTGCTTTAAAGGTTGCCATCAGATATAAGGACGGGGATGTGGTATCAGATAGTATTACACTTGATGAGAATATTGAAGTACGTACCGAATATGATGATAATGAAAATCTAACCTACAGAGGAACATATAAAAACGGAACCCCTTTTGGGGTACATCAATATTTTGATACCACCGGAAATGTTACCAAAAGCATTGTTTACAGCGAACAGGGAATAAAAATTGGTGAAGGAATAATTGACAGAGAAGGTAAAAAACAGGGGCCATGGAAGTATTATTATAATACAGGTGTTGTTAAAGCAGAGGGAAAGTATAATGAAGGAAATAGAACCGGACCATGGGATTTTTTCTATGAAGATGGTAATACTGAGCAAAAAGGAACATATGCACAAGGAAGAAAAGAAGGAGCCTGGAAGTGGTATTATCCGGATGGATCAGTAAAAAGAGAAGAATCATTTTACCTGGGGTTTGAAGACGGTTATTATGTAGAATATGATAATGCAGGTAATATTATCGTAGAAGGCGAATACATTGATGGTGAACGTGAAGGCATGTGGATTTATGATGTTGGTGATCATGTTGAAAAAGGAAAGTATATTATAGGATTGAAAGACGGGGTTTGGCAGTATTTCTATAAAAATGGAAATTTAGCATATGAAGGTGAATACATCCAGGGAAATCCTGATGGAAAACACAGATTTTATTATGAAGATGGTACATTAAAGGAAGAACAGATATATGTAATGGGTATTAAAGAAAAAAATTGGAAAAAATACGATAAAAATGGCGACCTTTACATGATTATTACTTATAAGGATAATCGTGAATACCGGGTAAATGGTATTAAAATTGAATATCCTGATGAAAATGTTACACTTATACAATAGCAAAGATCAGTAATGGACGATAATGACTTTAACATCCGGGATAGTGAAAGTCAAAAAACAGAAGTTGATATAGAGAAAAAACTTCGTCCTTCTGATTTTAAAGAATTTAGTGGCCAGGAC
>JBEPYD010000122.1:0-9617 GCA_041641575.1 Bacteroidales bacterium | reverse complement strand
TGATGGTGAAATTAAACAGGAGCTTGGCTATTTAAACGCACCTGAATGGATCAATAATCAATGGGTAACGGGAATGGCAGATAAAGATGATGGAAAAGTTGTTACAGAATCTAACATAATGGCCATCCATGTATCCACAGGAGAAAAATTTAACCTCACCAAAAATAGGGATATTGTGGCAATGTATCCTGCACCCTCGCCGGGAGCAGGAAAAATTGCTTTTCATAATCCTGAGGGAGAAGTTTATGTATTAGATATTGAACTGACAGAATAAGGAATTTGCAATGCAAAAAATTAAAAACTCATATACGCAGGTAATATTGAAGCTGTTCTTCACGCTGTTTATTTTTGGTAATGCAGCATTTCTTTACAGCCAAACGCCAGACTTTTCCGGAATAAAAATAATGGTTAATCCCGGACATGGTGGAAATGATTCTGATGACCGTGGTATGCCAAATGGTTTCTGGGAATCAGAAAGCAATTTAACCAAAGGTTTATGGTTAAGAGACCTGCTCGAGGAAAGAGGGGCTGAAGTAATTATGTCAAGGGTATTGAACCGCACAGAGGATGATTTACCACTTTCTACCATTGTTGCTATCGCCAATCAAAATAATGTGGATTTGTTTATCTCCATCCATTCCAATGCCGGTAACCAGTCTTCAAATTTCCCACTCACCATTTTTAATGGTAAGAGCGAGGAACCCGCTATACCGGCCGCTAAGGAATGGGCACGTATTCTCTGGGAACAGCTAATCACCAATGAAGCTACCTATTGGACAACTACTGCCCCCAGGTATATTGGTGACCTTACCCTGAACCCGGGCTTTACGCAAGGTTATGGAGTCATTTATAACTTAGAAGTGCCCGGCATTATTTCTGAAGGAAGTTTTCACGATTACAGGCCGGAAATGGATCGGTTGTTAAATCTGGATTACCGCCAGCAAGAGTCCTGGAACATGCTGTATGCCATGATTACCTATTTTGAACTCCCCGGCACAGAAACCCATGGCCATATTGCCGGATTAATCCGCGATTCATTACAACCCAAAAAGAATTATACCATAGAGAATTCCCCTGATAAATACCAACCCGTTAATAATGCTGTGGTAAAAGTTCTCGAAACAGGGGATATTTATAATGTTGATGATTTTGCCACAGGATATTACCAGTTCGACAGCTTGCTTCCTGGCACATATAACCTCGAATTTTCCGCTGAGGAATATTTTGCTGATACAGTTTCACTTGAAGTTGTTGCGCATAAATTTACCTATCACAATCATTGGCTGGAAGCAGACAAAACCATGCCGCCAGAATTGGTTTTTACCACACCTGAAAATGGTGAGCAAATAAATAATTTTGATGCCGTTTCTTTTACTTTTGATATGAACATGGATTCAGCCTCCTTTGCTTCTGCTTTTTCCATAGCACCGCAAATTGATGGCACTTTTCTTTGGGATGAAGAGTATTTAACTGTGTCTTTTCAACCTGATATTCCTTACGAAAAATCAACTAATTATACCATAACTGTAGACACTACTGCTGAGCACCAGTGGGGTGTTGGCCTGGATACAACAATTACACTGAGCTTCCTAACGGGAGAGAGAAATCGTTATAACATGCTCTCTTCTTTTCCTTCAAGTACGGAAACTGTAAATCCATTTCTCAAATTCCGTATTTATTTTGATGCTCCCATCAATAATACTTCACTTATAAATGCAGTACAGATCAGCGATGGTGAAAATCTAATTGGAACCAAAGGTGCCATAATCTCTGCTGTAAACGGCATGGGAATGTATGAATTTGAACCTGCGCAAGATCTTCTATATAATACAAGTTATACCCTCACTTTATCGGGATCTATCCAGGATGAAAATGGAATACCATTGGTTGATCCTGTACAAATTCCTTTTCAAACCGATACATCACCAAATCCACTTATCATTTTAAATGAATTTGATACCGTAGCAAAATGGAACCTGGATATGGGTGCCAGCACTAATCTGGATGCTTCCTCCTTTATTTACAAATGGGGAAAAACAGAACGATCCGGGGACGCTTCTATGTTGCTGCGCTATCTCTTTACACAGGATGACGGCAATGCCCGGGTGATTTCTAACAGCCCTGTAGCGCTGATGAACCTTACCACATCTGCCGGTTTATGGATTTGGGGGGATTTAAGCCATAATAAAATTTCCATGTTGTTTGATAACAATGCTGCCATTGAACTGTGTACGCTTGACTTTTTGGGCTGGGATTATTTTAATGTCCGCATACCTGAGGGCGCTACCACAGTTACCGGTATTATGCTTACACATACGCCTGAAGGTGCACTGCAGGGAGATATTTATTTCGATGCTCTAAGTCAGCCGGATGATACAAATAATATTTTTCCTCTTTCCCTGCGCAAGGTAAGGGTATATCCCAATCCTTCTGACCAGGGCAAGTTCTGGATAGACCAATTGCCGCAAGGCGCTGTAAAATATCAACTGTACAATACCACAGGTAGTCTTATGCAGGAAGGATATTTGCGTAACAGACCATCCTCTGTAGTACTCAACAGCGCCGCAAGAACACAACCTTTGCTTTTACTCCGGTTATCCGGAGATGAAGGAGATATTACTCTTCTGTTGCGCAACCAACTTAGTGAATAACAACTTTATATTTAAGAAACCTACTACAATGAAACAACTTTTTTTAAACCTTTTATTGTCTTTTCTTACCCTTGGCATTTTTGCCCAGGACGTTACCGTCACAGGAATAGTAAAAGATATTGAGGGAATACCCCTTATTGGCGCCAGTGTTATTGTCAAATCTGACAATATTGACCGTACCATTGGTACCATAACAAATATTGATGGTGAGTTTACCCTATCAGTACCTGCAAACGCAGACAGTCTTCTATTCTCCTATGTGGGTTACCAGGATAAAACCTTTAGCCTTGGAAATCAGACAACCTTTGATGTAACCCTCCGCGAAGCTACCACCATGCTTGATGATGTGGTGGTTACAGCCCTGGGAATTAAAAAACAGAAAAAAGCCCTTGGATATTCTTTCGAGGAAGTCTCCGGCGATGAACTCACAACAAACCGAGATGCCAACTTTATTAACACAATCAGCAACAAAATAGCAGGCGTTAATATTTCCCAGACTGCCGGAGGGGCAGGAACATCCTCCAGAATTATAATACGCGGGGTAAAATCGCTTAGTAGCGAGAGTCAGCCTTTAATTGTGGTTGATGGAATTCCCATGGACAATTCCAGTGATGGTGCTACCTGGCTCGGAGGTGTTGATTACGGTAGCAGCCTTGGTGGCATTTCGCCTGACGATATAGAAACCATGTCTGTACTGAAAGGGCCAAATGCTGCTGCATTATATGGCTCACGGGCGGCCAATGGTGTAATTATGATTACTACTAAAAGCGGATCAAAAAAGGAAAAGTTGCAGGTAACCGTAAATTCTAATTTTATGTTTGACCGTGCCTACATTGTAGCCGATTATCAAAATGAATACGGTGCCGGCTTTGGTGGCACCATGCAAAAGCAACCTTTAACCCCGGAACAGCAACTACAGCATGGAAGGGATTCAGCCTATTATTATTATTCCACAGGAAGTTGGGGGCCACGGATGGTGGATACACTTGAAATTCTGAACTGGAACAATGAATTTACCATGCTTTCCCCTGAACCCGATAACGTACGTAATTATTTCCGGGACGGTTATACCTTTACCAATTCGGTTGCTTTAACCAATGGAACAGAGAACTATAACTGGCGCTTTTCTGTAAGTTCACTTGAAAATAAAGGCTTAAAACCCAACAGCGAATACGACAGGCAAACGGTAAATTTTAACATAAACGCTACCATGAATAAATTCCTTGATTTTAGTTTTAAGGGGAATTATATTCATGAAGATGCTTTTAATCGTGTAGGTCAGGGTGATGCCCGAACGGGTGCCCGTACATTTATCTGGATGCCACGAAGTATAAGCACTGAAACACTGCGTGAAGAATATAAAAGTCCGAACGGAGAAGAACGAAACTGGTACTTTGATGACTGGCATACAAACCCCTACTGGGAAGCTTTTGAAAATTATAACAATGACAACAAAGATCAGTTTGTTGGTTTCGCGCAGGTAAATGCCACCTTTACGCCCTGGTTGAGCGGACACATCCGCACAAGCATGGATACCTATACCTCGAAAAGATACCAAAGAATAGCCAATGGCGCTTTACGTGCAAATGGTGAAGGAGCCTTTACCGAACAGTGGATTAATTTGAAATCCTTAAACCATGATTTCCTGCTCACAGCCCAGAGCTCTATAGGCGGAGACTGGGATATCTCCGGAAATGTTGGGGGAAATTATTATAACATTATGGTAGACAGGCAATCAACTTCAATTGTCGGCTTAGCTGTGCCGAATTTCTTTTCTTTGGAAAATGCGCTTTATGGTGATCAGACCAGTGCCGGAGTATCTAAAAGTGAAAAGGTAATTCAGTCCTTATATGGTTCTGCCCAATTGGAATATAATGCCTGGTGGTATCTGGAGCTAACTTCCCGCTGGGATTGGTCCTCTTCGCTACCTGTTGCAAATCTTCCTTATTTCTACCCATCAGTAAATACCAGTGTGGTTTTTCATGATCTCTTAGGAATTAATTCAAATATCCTGAGCTTTGGGAAAATTAGGTTCTCATATGCTTTTGTTGGAAGTGACACCCGTCCGCATTTATTATCAAGAAGATATCAAAATCAAAATTTTGGTGGGTTTCCTGCAGTTTACCTTGACCCAAATGGATTTGATTCGAATCTGAAACCAGAAAATACCGGATCATGGGAAGTGGGTACCGATTTACGGTTTTTTCAAAACAGGGTGGGTATCGATTTAACTTATTACAATGAAACAACATATAATCAAATCATTAATGCTGAAATATCCAATGCCTCAGGTTTTACTAATGTACTAACCAATGGTGGTGAAATACAAAACAAGGGGGTGGAATTATTACTTAACCTGAAACCTGTTCAAACACCAGTTTTTGATTGGCAAATGTCCGTTAATTACGCACGTAACAGAAACACAGTACTTTCACTGGCTCACAATTTGAATCAAATTACCATTACCGGCGAAAGTCAAATTGATATTATTGCCGTTCCCGGCCGTCCATATGGAGAAATAATAGGTACTACTTATGAACGTTACTACAGAACAGATGGTGAAGGTAATATCCTTGATGACCCAAATAATGGCCGTCCGTTAATTGATGAAAATGGTCTGTACATCCAGGGAGGCAGAGGAGTAATTGGCAACATAACACCGGATTTCACTGGCGGAATTACCAATAATGTACGTTATAAAAATGTTTCACTCAGCTTTACTGTTGGTTTTCAGGTGGGCGGAGATATTTTCTCTAAGACCAATAAATATGGTTTGGATAACGGACAATTTGTACAAACTTTGGAAGGAAGAGATTCCTGGTATAGTGCTACCCAGGATGAAAGAGACATGGGAAGAGTAGGATTATATAATCCTGATGGTACCCCCATGCTGAATGAAGACGAAGAGCAAATGTTTGATCCTGAAGGTTCTCCTTCTGTGGGCTATGTTCCTTCAGGAGTTCTTGCTGATGGAACTGAAAATACCCGTGGAATTGACCCGCAGGTTTACTGGCATCAACACAAATGGGGAGGCATTGCCGAACTTGATGTTTATGATGCATCTTACATAAAATTAAGAGATGTCACACTTAATTTTGATCTTCCCAAACGCTGGTTTGACAATAACTTTATTTCAGATGCTTCCGTATCCCTCGTGGGTCGTAATCTATGGCTTATTTACAGCGGCGTTCCCAATATTGATCCGGAACTTTCTTTTGCTTCCACCAATAATGCACTCGGCCAGGAATATGCAGCAATGCCTGCAGCACGTTCTGTTGGTATAAATGTACGAATTGTATTTTAATCTTCTGAATTTTAAGAAAATAATATAAAACTATGAATCACAATATAATGAAATCCCTTCAGGTAATATTTACGGCCGGATTCTTCATCTTTGCCAGTGCTTGTACGGAAAATTTTGAAGAAATTAATGAAAATCCAAACGTTCCGGCAACTACCGATGCAGAATATCTTTTTAATTATGTATTAAAAGAAGGTGCCGGCGAATATGGAATTGTTACCAATTATAATTATTCATATGTACAGCGTTGGGTAATGCAAACGGCTGCAGTATGGGGGAATTCTACGATGCCCCCTTATACATTGTTTGATCAGTACCGAATTGGCTTGCTTTGGGAGCATTATTATGCAGATTTACTTTTAAATATAGAAGTTATTCTAAACCTCACAGAAGGCGACCCCCAAGAGATAAATAACTATAATATTACCCGTATTTGGAAGGCCTATAATTTTCATAAAGTTACGGATTTATGGGGCAGTGTTCCATACACTGAAGCCTGGAATGTTCTCGATGGTTTTTCAAGCGCCGCTATACGGCCTCAGTACGACACTCAGGAATTTATTTATCAGGACATGCTCGATGAATTAAAAGATGCTACTGAAAAGCTGGATAATAGTATGCCGGTTTTTACCAGGGATGCTATTTACAATGGAAATTTAGTGTACTGGGAAAAATTTGCTAATTCCCTTCGGCTGCGTCTCGCCATCAGAAGTGGAAAACAAGATATCGTAAATGAAATTATCAGTGAGGATAACCTTATCTCTTCCAACACTGAAAATGCTACTTTTGAGTATATAGAGGATCAGAACTGGTGGAATCCTTACTATGAATTGCATATTGGTTCCAGGAATCCCAGCAATCCCGATTTAACAGGAACATCTGTGATTAAAATCAGTGAACTGATGAAGCTGCATTTGGAAAACACCGATGATCCACGTTTGGAAATCTACGCACAGCCTATAGAACTTGACAATACCACTTACAGAGGAGTTCCCAATCTTATGGATGCCAACAGAAAAGAGAATCAGGCGCTTGGAATGGGAGTTACCAGTACATCATATATAGGTGAATATTACACACGTAATCCTACCTGGACAAAACCATTGCTTACGTATGCCGAGGTATGTTTTCTTAGGGCAGAAGCCGCTTTACGCGGATGGACAAGCGAAAATGCTCAAGAATGGTATGAAAAAGGGCTGCGTGCCGGATTGGAATATTACAATATTCCAGAAGCCGAAATAGAAGCAGTTGTTACCACCGGTGCTCCTTTTAACAATACCCTGGAACAGATTATCACACAAAAGTGGGTAGCCCTCTTCCTCGATGGCTGGGAAACCTTTGCAGAATACCGCCGTACAGGATATCCACAACTTAAAAAATATGATCTGGAGCTTGACGGTGTGCGTATTATCAGCTTTGATTGGGTAGATGTACCCCGAAGTTATGTTCCCGGCAGGTTGCCTTATCCTGATAACGAAATTGATCTGAACCATGAGAATTATGAAGAAGCTGTACAGAATATGGGTGGTGACAGTTATTTTCAGCAATTATGGTGGTCTGAAATATTTGGTGATATTAACTATTAGTAAGCTTCCTTTAGAAGCATTCTTTAAATTTTACAAATGACACTTGTTTTGCATAATCACAGGGCATCATTAATTTCATTCTTTTTACTCATATTTTTTACATTAACTCAGGATGGGTTAGCCCAGGAAATGCCCAAGCGCGAGTTGCGATCTACATGGATTGCTACCGTTTCAAACATCGACTGGCCTAAAAATGCCGATAAAGGTAATCCCGAAGCCCAAAAGGCTGATTTGATAGAAATGCTGGAGCTTTACCAATCCATTAACCTCAACACCATTTTTCTGCAAGTGCGCCCGGAATGTGATGCCTTATACAACTCCGCGTATGAACCCTGGTCGCGGTACCTTACCGGTAACCAGGGAACTTACCCGGGATATGATCCTTTGCAGTTTGCCATAGAGGAAGCGCATAAAAGAGGAATTGAAGTGCATGCCTGGATGAATCCATACCGGATAAATGCTTCTACCAGCGATGGCACTGGATATTACGACCCTGAACATGTCTATGTGGAGCATCCCGATTGGGCCATGGTTTATGCTTCCGGTAGAAAAATTTTAAATCCCGGGAAACCTGAAGTAATGCAATATATAGGAATGGTTGTGCGGGATTTGTTGAGCAAGTATGCCGTGGATGGGGTTCATTTTGATGATTACTTTTATTCCTATGATGGTACACCTGTAGAGCTTGATGCAGCTGAGTATCTCCTATACGGTGATAACATGAGCCTTTCTGATTGGCGGCGGCATAACATTAACCGCATGATTGATACAGTTTACCGCGTAATTCAGGAAGAAAATCCCCAGGTACGCTTTGGGGTAAGCCCTTTTGGTATTTATAAGAATGGTGTTCCCTCAGGAATTAACGGACTTGATGCATACAACAGAATTTATTGTGATCCGCTTGCATGGCTGGAGGCAGGGAATATAGATTACCTTACTCCCCAGCAATACTGGCCTACCGGCGGTGGACAGGATTTTGAAACACTGACAAACTGGTGGGCAGATACCATACATCATTTCGGACGCCATTATTATCCCGGGCACGGCACATACCGGCTTTCTTCAAATCCTCCATTAAAGAAAACCAGGCAGGAAGATCAAATGCTTCATGAATTTAAAGGTTATTTCGACCATGACAGCGATAATTACAGTTACCTGGAAAAGCAGTTAAAAGGTACCGGTGATCCGGTAGCCGAATGGACATTAAGTCAAATAGGATTGCAAATAGAGATTGTCCGGCAAAATCGTGAAGAGAATGCATTGGGAAGTGTTTTTTTTAGCGCCAAAGACTTTCAGAGGGTAACAGGGCTTGCTGATTACCTGGTGCAAAATAAATACACCCAAAATGCATTATGGCCTGAAATGACGTGGAAGGCTGATCCGGCACCTACTGCACCCCAAAACATAACAGCCACTGATGTTTTAGGGGAATTTTTCCTAAGCTGGACACATGCTGGTGAGGCAAATACACGGTATGCGATTTATTCCACTACCCAGAATCTGAGTGCTGCAAATATTATCTCAGATGTAGCTAATCTTAAAGGTATAACTTTTAATACCCAATACCCTTTCACCGGACTCTCCGTATCTGCTGATACCCGCATTGTAATAACTGCTATTTCACCAGTGGGCGCAGAGAGTAATCCTTCAGCTATTTACCTTGTAGATGTAAATCTTCCGTTAGTGAGCCTTCTGGAGCCTGTAAATAATGCAATTATTCCTGAAACACAAATCCTCTCATGGGAGTCTGGATTAGCTGGAGCAACTTACCAGTTTCAGATATCTGTTATGGAAAATTTCAGCACAGTTACTTTTACTTCACAATGGATTTCTGACACCACTGCAGCAATCCTTCCACTGGGATTGAATGGTGAAACGGAATATTTTTGGCGGGTGCGCGCAAAAACTGACGATGCTGCTGGCCCCTGGTCTGAATCTTATGCATTTACTACCGGTTATCCCACAACTCCTATATTAAATTCACCGGAAAATCTGGCGCAAAACATTTCTACTACCCCCGTAATTCGATGGACGGCTACGAATAATGCCGATAATTTGGTGGTGGAGGTTGCTGAAAGC
>JBEPYD010000121.1:0-9672 GCA_041641575.1 Bacteroidales bacterium | reverse complement strand
CTTAATTTTGCAGCATGATATCCTCCTACATTTTTATGATAGTACGATGTACGGGCATCCTGCCATGGATTTTGCAGTGGCAAGACCCGGTAATACAAATCTTCATCTTTTAATATTTCCTTGTCTGCCGGCGTTAAAGGAAACGGATTTTCTACCTGACGCTCCCTCACGAAATCATCCTCATTAAGATAACGTTTATCAACTGTCCACAAATCAATCAGAATTAACACTCCAATAACAGCGATTAATGGTGTGGTTTTTATTTTTTTGATATGCCACATGTACAAACTTCCTGCGGCTAAAACAACAAAAAGAAAAGAACGGAATGCATCGGTTTGCAGCAAATCTTTTCTGTCTGCAGTTATGCTTTCCATCAGCCAATCAGGATAACGCATTGAATCTGTTGGAGAGGTGAAATTTCCGGCGATACCCGGTAAAATAGCAAATAGCAATGAAATGCCTCCGGTGATAATGACCGACCATTTTAAACCCTTCAGCCATTCTTTCTTTTCCACCTGACCGGTAAGAATTTTATTCAGGGCAATAAAGCCGAGCAAAGGCATGGTGAAATTTGCTATTACCAACGTCATACTTGGAGCTCTGAACTTATTATACAGCGGAAGGTAATCCAGGAGAAAACTTGTGAGCCACATAATATTTCCTCCCCACGACAGTACTATGGAAATAATTGTTGCAATTAATAACCACCACTTCATTGGTCCTTTCACAATAAAAAGTCCTAAAAAGAACAACAGCACTACAATAGCTCCTACATAAACAGGACCGGCAGTGCTGGGTTGTTCGCCATGATACATGCTAACGCCACGGATATTTTGTCTTACATTCTGAACACCTCGCTGTTGCATGGCGTTGTATGTTTCAGAATCAATACCAGGATTTGTAACAGTAGCCCCACCTTTGAAACGAGGAATGAGAAGTGTTAATGTTTCGTCTATTCCGTAACTCCACTGAACGACGTAATCTTTATCAAGGCCCGAGGTTTTGTTACTGTCGTTCGTTGTAAGTTCTGATGGTCCGCGAATCGTTTCTCCGGAATATTCCCAGGTGGTATACAACCGGGAGAAATTCATACCCACAGCAATTATTGCTCCTGCTACCAACAACAGTGAAGTTTTCAAAAAACGGGGTACTTCATTTTCGCGGATGGCATATGCAACCTTAATAATTACATATATAATTGCCATCAGAAAACCATAATAGGTCATTTGCAGGTGATTGGCGTTTAGATTTAAAGATAATCCGATTGTAAATAATAACATGCCGGCTAGCGGTTTATCCCGGTATGCCAGTAACATGCCGCCAAAAACAATTCCGAGGTAACCAATAGCATAAGCTTTTGATGTATGACCGGCACCAATAATAATAACAAAATAGGATGATAACCCAAATGCAAACGCACCAACAACTGTCAACCATTTTTTAATTTTAAGTGATTTTAACAAAACATAAAAGCCTATGAAATATAAAAACAACATTGCAGCAGGATGCAGGGCTATTCTCAAATAGTATTGAATATACCGAGCTAGATTATAAGGATGGGCAACTGAAATCATGTAACCGGGCATTCCACCAAACATTGAATTTGTCCAAATAGCTTCTTCCCCTGAATTATTTCTAAAATCTTGCAACTCTTTCGCCATTCCAGTTGCATGCACTATGTCATGTTGGTATAATGCTTTACCTTGTAACTGTGGATAAAAATAAACAAATGTAACAACAACAAATAATAGTATAATAACTGAATTGTTGATAATTCTACCAGTACTTTCTATTTTCGCCATAATTATTTAATGCTTTTAGAGACAAAAATATATATTAATACAACTTTCACGATTATTAATGGGAATAATTGACGATCTCCCGTTTTTAAAGTTCATAATTTAATGCAAGGCTTAACTGTCCATCGCTTCGGGATATCTGATGCAAGGGAAGAAAAGTACATGGCGTTATGTTTGCCAGCAATCTTTTTGTGCCCTGATCAAGAATTTTGGTTACTTCTTTGCTTATTATCGAATCAACTTCGTACTGATTCTGGTTTTTATTCTCATTTTACTGAGTTTTGCAGTGGGCTGCTTTTTATTCTAATCCCGAAATGGGGTATTGTTTGCGCTGCAATGGGCATTACAATCGGATTTTTTCAAACAATTTTATTCGTTTTTGAAACCATTTTTATAATTACCGAATGCAACCCTTTAACTGGTATTACTTTTTTATTATAATATTAGTTTAATATTCGAATTTATCCCCCAACGACTGTTGATGATGGATATATTAATAAGGGGTAACATATACCCATATTAATATTTTTATTACTTTGGTTTGTTCCAATGTTGTAAGATATTTATCAAATAAGAAATTTGATAGGAAAGATTAAAAACTAAAATTGTTATCATTGTGATTTTTTATCAATGCTAAATTCTTTTTGTAAGATAAAGTTTCAAAATTAGTTACCTAATGACAAATAGCAATAAGAAAAGAAAATTGTTGGGCAGAATTTTTGGCCTTTTTGAGGGCAAGAAGAAATATCAGAATCTTTTTGAAAAGCTGCATAAAATTGCACTATATGGAATGAACATTAGTTCCGTCGCCGATCTTGAGAAATCAGGTGAACGTCAAGCCTTAAATACGATTTATAAAAAGCTGAGAAATCAAAATGAGCTATTACTTTTTGATGTAGGTGCCAATGTTGGAAATTACACCAAATTGTTAAAAGACATTTTCCCTGCCAATTCCAAAATTTTTTGTTTCGAACCATCCAAAGAATCCTTCAAAAAACTGAAAGCAAATTTAAGAGATACTCAAAATACATTCTTATTTAATTTCGGATTAGGAGAAAAAGAAACTGAATTAACTTTATACAGTGATTATTCGTCATCTTCTCTAGCAAGTGTTTACCATCGAAAACTTAACCATCATAACATAGATTTCAGTTATTCAGAAAAAATTAAAATCAGAACGCTTAATAATTTTTGCAGTGAAGAAGGAATAAAACACATTAATCTGTTAAAACTTGATGTGGAAGGGCATGAATTAAGTGTACTTAAAGGAGCTAAAGAATTTATAAACAACAATAAAATAGATTATATCCAATTTGAGTTTGGAGGGACCCAAATAGATTCAAGGGTGTTCTTTCAGGATTTCTACTATTTATTGAAAGATAAATACAGTATATACAGAGTCTTAAAAGACGGATTATATAAAATAGAAGGGTACAGTGAAATTAATGAAATTTTTCTGGCTTCCATTTTTATTGCCGAAAGAAAGGAAATGAACTAACCAATATATTTTAGGGCGAAAAAGTTAATACAAAATTACATTTTTTACTACAGCCTATTGGATTGGAGCCGAATATATTTGAGAAAAATATTAAAGGATTAGGTTCTTATTGCAAGGGGGTAATGAAAACCAATACACAGAACGACATCTAATCGATTTTCTTCTGGAATGATAAATTTCCAGTATTGAATAAATCGGAAGCGGGAAAAAATGGTGGGGCTGCATTGTTTTCCATCAGTAAACTCTGCTAAAGCTTAGCTACAATTATATCATGTACAATGGTAACGGAATAATTCGTATTTTTCCCTAAAATGTAAGTTTCAATTTCTTTTATATTTGGGTAATCATTAACTCCTTGAAAATCTCTTGCATCATCAATCAAGATAATATGATCTAAGCGATTGGAGAAAATGGCTTCCAGCTCTTTCCAAATAGGACAATTTAGACTCCCTTTGGCAGTAATACCACCAGAATAGTGGCCATCCAGCCAAAATATAGCAGGTTCACTAATATCTTTTAAAACTTCTGTCAACTTTTCACCACTGTCGCCATGAATAATTTTTATGTGATTATATTTTTCAAACTTCTTATAGGCCCTTCTATAGAGGTCTTCACTTAATTCAATAGAATAAATTTTCTCAAAATTGTGTTTTTGGGCTGAAATCATGTAACCTAAATACGTTCCCGTTTCAACTAAAACGTTATAATTATATTCTTTTTGAATATCTTTTATTAATTTATGTTTTACTGGGGGAGGAGGAGGAGCGGGAGATCCGTTTTGTTCCCAATCGCGAATAATCCGAGTGGGGAAATTATTATATTTGAATTCAACAGTTGTTCTGACAAACTCTACCGGCAACAGAGTTTTTAATTTCTTTTTCATTTATATCCTTCTTATTTTTATGTGGCAAAAATAATCATTTCAAAAAGATAGAACCCGAATCGCAGTGGTTTATTTTAATCCTATCCATCCCGTAGGCATTGATGAATAAGTTAACCTTGCACTTTCCGGGAAAAATATTTTTTTATCTGGATTATTATTTAACCACGCAGCCCACCAGGAAAAGGTACTATTTGCGATGATGTTATGTTTACAACAACTCATGAACATCATGTCCTTCGAAGCCTGAGTCGAATCCAAATTCTCTACAAAAACTGCATCAGATATGAATTTGAGTTCTTTCTTGCACCAAAAAATATCATCAGAAAAAATAAAAAATTTCAACTTTGAATTTGAAGCAGTAATCAAATCATAAGCTTTTTGATAATAATCAGGTTTACACATTGGGAAGATTTCCGGGTATTTTTTATAATCTCCACGTCTCACGTGTACCGCCACCGATTCACTGTTTTCAATATTTCCCATTAATTCTTTATCGTCCAGATTGAGTTCAATTTTAAATTTATAAATTTTTCTTATTTCATCCTCCACTCCTTTAAAATAAGCTTCATTATTCCAGAATCCTTCAAGATAAATATTATCTAAAGTTTTATAATCCAATAGACTGAGTTCTTTCCAAAAAGCATATGAATGATGCTTTCTGCCGAATATTCGGCGTCTGATACGATGAAATAACTTATAACTGACATCGGCAAACTTTAGTGAAATATGTTCCGGAACACTATCTTCTTTCAAATCAATATCAAAAACACGATCTAATTCCAACCCATTATGGACCTTCCAATGATAAGTACTAATATCAAGCTTTACTTTATCATTCCCATGCCATTGCTGCATTTGTTTAAAAAATGCATATTGAAACATTTGATTACCTAACCCGCTGCGTAAACGAATGATTATCATCCTACAATTTTTTTTAGATTTTGCATATATTCTTCCGCTTTGTTTTCAATTGAAAATGATGCAACTGTTTCTATTCCTCTTTTAATGAGCTTCTGACGCTGATTAACGTCTAATTGAAGAGAAATAATAAGCTTTTCAGTAATTGAGATTGCATTATACGGATCACATAAAAAACCATTTTCTCCATCTCTAATTATTCCATCTATTCCCTCATTTTGAGAACCAATAGTTAAACATCCACATGCCATAGCTTCTAAATAGACCAATCCTAAAGTTTCGTTATAACTAGGCAGAATAAATATGTCACATTCACTTAAGTTTTTTACCACGTTTTCTCGACTCTGCTGCCCTAAAAAAAATACGTGTTCCGAAATGTTTAATTTTTCTGTTAGTGCTTTTAAAAAACCTTCCTCATGACCTGTTCCTATAATGTAATATTCCCAACTTATGCCTGAATGAATTTGCTTTAATGATTTAATAACTTTATCTATTTGCTTTCTTTTGATTAAGGATGATACAGATATAATTCTCATTTTATCAGATTTCCTCATTACAGGATGTTGTTTAAAATATAACTCAGGAATCCCAGAAAATGCTAGAAAGCTTTTCTGCTTGAAATTTGGGAACTGTTGAATAAATTTCTTTTGATAAGCTAATGAACGACATGCAAAACCTGCCGCATTTTTGAAAATCATTTTTTGATGAATGCGATGGAACCAATTTTGAGATAGCCGTATGTCCGACATATGAATACCAATTACCAAAGGAACATTTAGGATTTTAGCGATACGATGAAATGTAAAATAAGCATTATAAAGGTGACAAATAACAACATCGGGTTTGAATGCTAATCCTTTCAGGATTTTACGATTATTGTAAAAGGTAAATTTGAGTAATGGAATTCTGATTGGCTTCACAAATTTCACCTGAACATCATTATTAATTCTGAATTCCGATTTTTCAGGAAAAAGTTCTTTTTCATATGCAAAATATGGTCGTACAACATTAACATGATGACCTTTTTTTGACCATTCAACTGCAAATTCACGTAATACTCCGGATGTATGTCTGTTATTGTCCTCAGCAGGAAATAACTGAGTAATCAGAAGAATTTTCATCAATTAATGTAATTTATAAATTTTTTCAAATTGCTCTAATATATATATTTTTTGTCACTAATCAGTTTCTGCAATTCTATCATACATTCGTTTTACTTTCTCTTAAATCAATGGGAATAGATAAGTATAAGTCAAAACAATAAAAAAAGGATAATTCTTAATTGAGTGATAATTTTACAAAAGCCGGTTATCTTTGTCATGTTAATTTATTTTTTAAAATATTTGCATCAAACGCAAATAAATATTTATAATACTTTCACCGCATAGATGGGAATAATCATCAGACAAAGTATAAAAGGCAGCTTTTGGTCCTATGCAGGTTTAGTTTTAGGTTATATTAATCTTGGGATTATAATGCCAAAATTTTTAGAACCTGAACAGGTTGGGCTAATTCAGTTATTCGCAGCAACTACTTTAATTTTTGCTCAGTTTTCCACACTTGGTTTTCCATCAGTAATTAACCGCATGTTCCCGTTTTTTCGTAACCGATCAAGAGGTAATAACGGATTTCTTTTTTTAGCCCTTGCTACAGGTTTACTTGGTTTCTTAATCAGTATAGCTGTCTTTTATTTTCTGAAACCATACATTATTGAATCCAATATTGAGAAATCTCCTTTAATAGTAGAATATATTGGATTACTTACTCCGGTAGTTCTTTTTAGGGTAATGTTTATATTATTGGATAATTATAACAAAGTTCTGTACGACGCAGTAACAGGAACATTCTGGGGTGAATTTATTCATAAGGCGATTAATCTTTCACTGATAGTTGGAGTAGCTATGGGTTGGCTGGGATTTAGAGGATTCTTTTTTGGGTACGTTTTTTCCCTTAGCATACCTACTATTCCGTTAATAGTTGTCCTTATAAGAAGAAGCAGTTTTAACGTAAAACCCAATTTTGAATTTCTTACCAAACCATTAGTTAAAGAAATTTGCGTAATTTGTGCTTTTGGATTAATAAATGGGTTCAGCGGAATATTAACATTAACTATAGATAAAATATTTATTAATCAGTATCTTTCACTAGAACACGTAGGAATCTTTAGTGTTTGTGTTCTTTTTGCCACTTTAATTCTCATTCCTTCCAAAGCATTACAAAAAATTTCTACCGGAATAATAGCGCAGGCCTGGAAAGAGAATAATACGAAACATATTCAAGAAATATTTTGGAAAGCAAGTTTAAACCAATCAATAATAGGAGCTTTCATTTTTGTTATGTTGGTTGTAAATCTTAATAACATTTTTACCATACTGCCTGAGGAGTATAGTGCTGGCAGGTTAGTTCTGATTATTTATGCCCTTGGTGTTTTAATACGAGTGTCAACCACAAACAGTGGCGCTATTCTGGTAACTTCAGCACATTACAAAGCACTAACATATATTATTATCATGCAGGCGGGAGTTGCCGTTTTAACAAACATGCTTTTTATACCTCTTTACGGAATAGAAGGAGCGGCAATGGCAGTGTTCGCCACTTATCTGTTCCGCACAATCATAATTACAGTATATTTAAAAATGAAATTTAATTTATTTTGCTACACAAACAAACATTTATTGGTTTTAGCTGTGGCTGTTGTGACTGTTGTGGCAGGAATAATTATTCCTGAAACGGGAAACCTGCTATATGACATACTTTTAAAAAGTCTTCCTGCTGGTTTAATTTATGTCATTCTTACGTTGGTACTTAAGTTATCTGATGATATTAACAAAATGATTTCCAAAGTAATAACATTTTAAGTCAGTTATTAAAATCCATTCAATTATTAATTGGCTATCAACAAGGAGAGTTGAATTAGAAATAAATTTTTGAGCAATAGGATCAGTGCACAAAATGTGAGAAGTTTTTAGCTGTTCAATATTTTTTGAATCTGCATTAAAGCACTTTTTTGCCTGCCTCCCAAATTCTGATTGAAATAAGGAATTATAATTTGTGGAATATTTCGTTCTTTAATATTTTGAAGCCAGCGAAAATCATCTGATATGAATTGCTTTTTAGAGCTTTTAATGTTGAATTTTTCATAAATTAAATTTTCAATTTTGGGAATATATTCTGCAAGATAATGATTATTGATTTCTCTGATAGGTTTGTTGCCACGTTTCACCTTAAGGAAAGCGGGATTATTAGCATAAACAAAGTTTATCAGGCAACTAATAAAAAATTTCTGATTTAGCAATTCTTCGAATTGAAGTGAGGTGAAAAAATCGAACAAATCATAATCATAAAACGGCATCAGTGGTTTTACCCCATGTTCATCACCTTCATAAAGGCAGTACCTAGACATGAATTTCCTTTGTCTGTTTTCTAACTCCCAGTAATAAACCATTTCTATAGGATCAATATCTTCCGGAATTACATTATTGATTTCATTTAACAGATAATCTTTATGTGCCGCTATTAGCCGTTTTGAAAAAGGCGATGTTTTATAGTTAAAAATATAATTAATTGCATCATCTCGCTTTTGCCATTGCTTCATCTTTATGCGCATATGACTGCCTGTTAGAAAACCTCCGGATTGGCCAGATATAAAAAAAGGAATATCTTCTTTGAATTTTTTTATTCCATAATAAAAGAGTTCTATTGGTTGTGCAGTAGTTATTCTGTTGGATGGTGCTGATTTGTTAAAGATTTTTTCAAGTAACTTACTATTATTAATATGAATAAAGTGACCGATGGAATGTTGCGTATATCCGCCTAATTCCAAACCTCTCTTTAAATCATAATTTTGAGTATTACTGCCAAAAGTGATTAATTGTGAATTAATTTTACGTTTATCAAATTCATTTAATAAAAATCTGCTGTCAAGGCCTCCGGATATTGGTATTAAAATACTATTGCCATTTTTTCTTAAGAAATTGCTATAGATATTAAACTTTTTATTTAATAAATTTTTAAATAGATGTTGTGCATTTTTCTTTTTTATTGAGTTAAGGTTTAAGTTAAATTTCCAGTAATTTTTTTCGTTAATCGTAATTTTTGGTTCATTTAAGCTAACCGTATATATTGTGTGAGGTTTAAATTCATAAACATCTTTTAGTAAAGTTTTTGTACCTAAAGTAAATCCGCAGGAAAAATAATCTAATAATGCATTATTATTCCATTCCAAATTTTGAATAAATACATCCGATGAATTGGAAATGACTAAAGAATTTGAACATGCTTTGTACATTAAAGGCAAAAATCCATATCGGTCTATGAAAATTTGTAGTTTATTTTTTGAAATTATTAAAAAATAAAATATACCATTATACTCTTTCACGTAATCCAAGAGTTTATCCTTATTAAAATGTTCGGTTATAATCGGAATAAATTCATTTTCCCAATATAATTTTTCATTCCAAATTATATATCCGTTAATAAATATGGATAAATCTTCATTTATTTTCTTAAAGCCTTTATTTTCAATTTTGTTATTTGATATCTTTAAATACATTATCTATGCTGTTAATAAGAAA
>JBEPYD010000120.1:0-9705 GCA_041641575.1 Bacteroidales bacterium | reverse complement strand
TCCCATAATAAAAAGAATTAAGTTAATAAATCTAGTCGTATTACTAGATATAAAAGTATAAAAAAATCACAATATTCACAAGAATATCGTGATTTTATCTAGTTAAATGCCAAACTCAAGTCTTCCGGATTTGCAATCCGGAAGCCAATAATTTAGGATTTGAAATCCTACTTACCAACACACCAAAATCCTTGCTGTAAAACTAAATTACCTTCCATTGTAAATAAAAAATCTATAAGCTAAAGCGGTAGTTGCGTATTTTGTGTTATATTTAAAGTGTTGTTTATGGAAAATAACGGATATAAACGACAATGACGAAATAATCTGCATAACGCCAATGGGGTTATGGATATGTTGGGCTTCATTAATGCTACCAATTAAAGATATGATAAAAATAAAAAGTGTATATTGATTTTTTTTCGAAATAGAGTAACTTTGTAAAAATGGCAGCAGCAGATCAAATAAAAAGTTTAATTAAGTCTTACGGAGAAGGAGATGAAGACCGCTTTTTTTCTTCTGCTATGCAAATTGCTGCCTCAGAGGCACGAAAAGGTCATACAACATTTGCACAGGAACTTAAGCTGCTAATCGAAAAAGCAAGAAAAAATCGTTCACTTTCTTTTCTTGATCGTAGTAGAACAATTCCAATAAATCAATCCAAACGAGATCTTCATGAGTTGATTGAAGTTTTTCAACCAAAGATCAAACTAAATGATATGGTTCTCGCTCTATCAGTAAAAGATGCTTTATTGAAATTGGTCAATGAACAGCAAAAATGGGAAATGCTCAGACAGCATAATCTTATGCCAAGAAGAAAAATACTACTTCAAGGTCCTCCGGGGTGTGGAAAAACTATGACAGCACAAGCAATTGCAGGAGAGTTAGGTGTTCCTGTTTTCATTGTTCGTTTGGATGGTTTGATTTCTAAATTTATGGGCGAATCAATTGTTAAGCTACGTTTGATTTTTGATGCAATGCCTGACCATAGAGGAGTGTATTTGTTTGATGAATTTGATTCAATTGGTTCACACCGAAACCAAGGGCAAGATGTTGGAGAAATCAAACGTGTCCTAAATAGCTTCTTAATTAATATTGAAAAAGATCAGAGCAATAGCGTTATTATTGCTGCTACGAATATGCCAGAGGTATTGGATCAGGCTCTGTTCAGAAGATTTGATGATATCATCACCTATCCTTTACCGAATAAAAGTGAAATTATTGATACCATTAAGAAAAATCTTTTTGGATTCAAATTCAATGAGAGAATTAATTACCAGATACTGGCTAAAGAGGCGGAAGGACTGAATTATTCGGATATTGTTAGAGCCTGTGAAGAAACCATTAAAGAGATGATTCTTCATGGAGATAATAAACTTAAAAAATCGGAATTAATTACCGCCCTTAAAAAACGTAAATAATAAATGGCATATAATTTCGACAAACCACACATTGGGAGAATCGAAGAATATGCTTCCGGACAACAATATAAGTATCCTACCAAAATAAAGGTAGATTTCCCAGTTAGCCAACGTAATCGTTCTGAACACGGGAACAGAATATTACGAAAACTTCAAGAAGTACGTCAGCAATTACAATTAGCAGAGGATACAGAACTTCCAGAAAATATTATTCGAGATGATGCGATTTATGTGACATTCATCTCAGAATGGGGTTATCCATTAAAATTTGATCAGTTACATCAAAATACAGATCGACCAGCTTATCAAATAGTTAATATTAAACAGGAAAAACATCCTGAACAAGAGAATCAATATCGCTATCATGTTGCTCTCATGTTAACGAAGGGAGGCATCAGTCATTTTATCAAGAAAGCTGAACAGTATTTGACTGAAAACACCAAAGATCGAGAAGGAAATATAACTGACACACCAAAATCCAACCCTCTTATTGCAAACATTGCAAATATAAAATTAGCTACGCTTGAAGCTTTTTGGTCTGACGGACCAGAAATTCCTTTCCCTAATGAAAATGAAATAGTTTGGTGGGAAGTTTGGTTTAGGAAGACGGATAATGACAGTGACAGAATAAACAAAGTCATAACCAATCTTGAGCAATCTGAAGCACAAATTGGCCAACTTCAATTAGATTTTCCAGAGCATTTTGTGCGTCTTGTTAGAGCTTCTGCAAACCAGTTATCACAATCTTTAATGCTTCTTGATAATCTTGCCGAGTTACGACATCCGCAGGAATTATCTGATTTTATTACTCAAGATGATGTTTCGATTTCCGAAAAAGAACAGTGGTTACAGGACTTAGCCGAGAGGACAGAAAATCTTTTCGATGAAAATTCTGTTCTTGTTTGTTTACTGGATAGTGGAGTAAATAACCAACATGATCTGATAAGTCCTTCATTACCTGATGAAAGATTATATACATGGAAGGAAGATTGGGGCAAATTTGATAGTGAACGTGGAGGTGGACATGGAACAGGGATGGCTGGCCTGGCAATATATGGAGATTTAACTCCTGCACTGGCTAATAGTGGAACTACACAACTCTATCATGGGCTTGAATCCTTTAAGATTTATCATCCTCAATCCCTTAATGATCCAGAAATGTATGGTGCGATTTACGAATATGCTTGTGCTACTCCAATTGTTGATAGACCAAACCATCCGAGAGTTTTTTGTTTATCTGTAACCAATAGAGATTTCGGATTTCGCGGAAGACCTTCATCAAGCTCTGCTTCAGTTGATAAAATTGCATTTGGTAGTATTCTTGATCCTATCGAACCGCAATTGATTTTGGTAAGTGGTGGTAATGTAAAAATAGAAAATGCTGAAGAATTTCCGGATAAAAACTTTTATGAATCAGTTCACGACCCAGCGCAAGCATACAATGCCCTAACTGTAGGTAGTTATACCCGTAAAGATCGAATTGATGCCCAACAATGGCCGGGATGGCATCCATTAGCAACGAATGGTGCCATGGCACCTTCCAACTCAACTTCAGCAACTTGGGAAACTCAGTGGCCTAATAAACCAGATATCGTGATGGAGGGAGGAAATGTAGCTTGCATACCAAATGACATTCATTATAATATGGCATCACTCCGGTTATTAACTACACATAAAGATAACAGAACAAAATTCTTTCAAACATTCGGAGATACAAGTGCAGCTGTAGCTTTAGCTTCTAAAATGGCAGCAGAGTTAAAAACAGAATATCCCGATTACTGGCCTGAAACAATTCGTGGGTTAATGGTGCATTCAGCTGAATGGACAGATGCTATGCTGCAAAACCACAACTTGAATTCGGAAGCAAACAGAAAGGCTCTATTACGATCGGTAGGTTATGGTGTTCCAATATTAGAACGGGCAAAGAATAGTGCGAATAACTCGCTTACACTTGTTTCACAGCGTTTGATACAGCCATTTAGGTTAGAAAAATCGCAGCCACGATACAATGAATATCATTTATATGAGCTACCTTGGCCAGTTGATGTTTTGAGAGACGAAATTGGTGATGGAGATGCAACGATAAAGGTCACTTTGTCCTACTACATAGAACCTAATCCAGGAAGTCCTCAACATACATATGCTACAAATTCCCGGTATCATTCTCACGAACTGGATTTCAAACTTATTAAGCCTTTAGAACCACTTAATGAATTTAAAAGAAGAATATCGGCAGCATCTTCTGGAACAGATGAATATGATGACGATACAATTGATAGATCTTCAGAGCCTTGGACTATGAAAGAACGAGTAAGGAGTAAAGGGTCAATAAAAAAGGACTTTGTCACAACATCTGGAGTAGAGTTATCCAGAAGAAATATTTTGGCGGTGTACCCTAAGAATGGTTGGTATAGGGCAAGAAAACAACTTGGGAAAATTGAATCAATGGTTCGTTATAGCCTTATTATCACAATTGAGACACCTGAACAGGAAGTTGATCTTTATACACCCGTATTGAATAGGGTGCAGGCTGTTGTATCTATTGGTTCAACTTGATAATAATTCCAACTCAATGTGCATATTACCATCCTTGTTCCTATGGTGGGAAATAGAAAAGTTGACTCACAAAAGAGATGAAGGTAAATAACGAAAACTCAACAAAAGCTAAAAGCAATGCCCTGCGGGACAAATACGTTTAGCTCAGCCGTTGTGCCAAATTGCAGGAAACATCCTAGACGATAATAAATGATTGAAATATAGTGACATGAAAAACTTAAAATTTAGAAAATCTCGATTGATTCCCAACTTGACTGACAATAAGAATAAACAATTATTTCGTGCGATGAATATTGCCCTGATAATTGGAGGACTAAGTCTAATTCTTACCTTTCTCTTTCTGATTGTAAATTTAGACAATGTGGATAGATTAGTTTTATTTTGTCTTCCAGGATTTGTGTTTGGATTGGTTGTAATGATTCTTTATGGCATTGGTTACCAAAGACTGACTAAAATTAAAAAACAACCAAGATTTGAGAAATCAATTTCTTTTGGTCAATAGTCATTTTTATTGTAGAAAATTAAAAGAATAAGATATGTTGTCTAAAAATACTGTAAGGCAATCAATTGACAATCTTCCTGATTCATTTACAATTTATGAGCTTGTTGAACAATTAATATTTGTTGAAAAGGTTGAAGAAGGCATTAAACAATCGGATGAAGGTAAAACTATTTCAAACGATGATGTAAAAAGTATGATTGATAAATGGTCAAGTTAGTTTGGCCCCGCTCTTCCGGATTTTCAATACGGAAGTTGAATCTGAATGCTTTCTACTCCCGACAAAACCCAACAAAAAACCCCGACAGCCTTCAGCCACCGGGGTTTTTCTATATTCAGTTTGCAAAAGCGTACTAAACGCCCTCTTTGCTTCTACGTATCATTTCATTATCGGTATAATTTGTTTTTACAGTGTGGCCCTGTAGCGGCACTATTTTCTCATGGATGACATCTACAATCCAGTGGGGTTGAGGGAAGAAGTATTCTTCCATCTCATGCGCCGGGGTTATCCAGTTGCGTGAGCCTACCACTACCGGTGGGGCATCGAGGTCGTCGAAGGCCAGCTCTGTAATGGTTTGCGCCATGTCTTTCAGGAAGGAACCGCGGGCTGAGGCATCACTGGCCAGCACAATGCGGCCGGTTTTTTTCACAGAGGCCAGCACCGGCTCATAGTTGAAAGGTACCAGGGAGCGGGCATCAATCACCTCGGCTTTCATGCCATATTTTTCCTCCAGCATATCGGCAGCTTCAATGGCCGTGTACAGGGTGGAACCAATGGTTAGAATGGTAACATCTTCGCCTGTGCGCTTCACATCGGGCTCACCCAGGGGTATCTCGTAATATTCTTCAGGTACACCACCTTCATGGAAATATTCGCCAATGTCATAAATGCGCTGGCTTTCGAAGAACATCACCGGGTCAGTGCCCTGCAGTGCGCTGTTCATCAATCCTTTCGCGTCATATGGGGTGGCGGGGAAAACCACTTTCAGTCCCGGAATATGCGTTACCAGGCTCGACCAGTCCTGCGAATGCTGCGCACCATATTTGGAGCCAACAGAAAGACGTATGATCACGGGCATTTTTATGATGTTACCGCTCATGGCCTGCCATTTGGGCAACTGGTTAAATACCTCATCGCCGGAACGGCCCAGGAAGTCGCAGTACATGATTTCTGCCACCACACGTCCGCCGCACATGCCATAACCAATGGCTGTACCTACAATGGCACCCTCAGAAATGGGTGAGTTAAACAGGCGGTTGTACGGCAGTACTTCTGTAAGACCACGGTACACGGCAAATGCGCCGCCCCAATCGCGGTTTTCCTCGCCATAGGCTACCAGCGTGGGGTCTTTGTAAAAGCGGTCGTTGATGGCTTCAAAAATACCATCGCGCAACTGGTAGGCTTTTACTTTAGATACTTTTTTACCATTTTTATCGATGCCGAAACGCTCTTTTTTAGCAATCTGCTTCACACGCGGACCTTCCTCAAAAGGCACGAGGGTTTGTGGTTCACGATCGTCAAACTTATCTACTGAGCCGTTGCTAAACATCATTTTGCCAATGGCCTCAGGGTCTTTTTGCAGATCCATGCGGGGGCTTACCTCGTCATCGATGGCCAGCTTCAGTACGCGGGTGATGCTGTTAATAGTATCTTCTCTGAGGGCATCCAGCTCTTCCTGGGTGGCTATTTTGGCATTTACAAGGCCGTTGCCGTATCCTAAAATAGAATCGGCAGCCAGCCATGCGTCAATCTCCTCTTTTGAGCGGTACGATGAGGCATCGGAAGGTGAGTGCCCACTGATGCGGTAAGTCAGAGTATCAAGCAGCACGGGGCCTTTCTTTTCTTCCAGTGTATTAATTTTCCGCCTGAAAGCATCGATTACAGCCAACGGGTTGTAGCCATCAATCCGTTCAGCATGCATCATTTCCGGGTTTACACCGGCACCAATACGTGCCAGCATGTCGTAACCCATGGTTTCGCCCCGGGTTTGGCCACCCATGCCATACTGGTTGTTCATAAAGTTAAAGATAATGGGCAGCCCACCATTGTAGGGCTCTTCCCAAAGCTGACGGAACTGGTCCATAGAGGCAAAACTGATTCCTTCCCAGACGGGGCCGCATCCCGCGGAAGCATCACCAATATTGGCCACCACTACACCGGGTTTCATGTTAACCTTTTTAAAAAGGGCAGCGCCCACGGAGATATCGCCTGAACCCCCTACAATGGCATTGTTTGGATACACACCAAAAGGAGTAAAAAAGGCATGCATAGAGCCTCCCAGTCCGCGGTTGAAGCCGTTGGCACGGGCAAAAATCTCGGCCAGGGTACCGTATAAAAGGAAGTCTTTCGCCAGATCTTTCACATTTCCTTTATGCGATTTTTCCACTACTTTAAGGGTGGTGCCATCAAAATAGCTTTCCATGATGCCGGTAAGTTCCTTTTCAGAAAGTTTGTCGATGGCAGAGAGGCCTTTTGCCAGAATTTCACCATGGCTGCGGTGTGAGCCGAAAATATAATCGTCCACACCCAGCATGTAAGCCATACCCACGGCAGCAGCCTCCTGGCCAATACTTAGATGAGCAGGGCCGGGATGGTTGTACTGCACACCATTATATTCGTTTGATATTTTTATGGCATTCAGCATCGACTCGAATTCGCGTATCACAACCATATCATGGTAAATGCGAATAAAATCTTCTTTTGAATAATTGCTTTTTTCGTCGGCAATATTTTTGTTGTACTGGTTTACCGGAATGCTTCCGAATTTGATCTCCGAGGCACTCCGGGCTACTTGCGGATCAATGAATTGTACTTTTGGCATGATATAAGATTTATAGTTTTTATATTGTTATTCCTGAAAAGCAAAAACTGTTTCTTTAAATATTTCTGAAACGGTGGGGTGGGGGAATACCACTTCTTCCATATCCTGCAGACGCAGTTCCAGTTCAATGGCCATGGCTGCCCCATAGATAAATTCTGAGGAAGGGTTGCCAATGGCATGCACCCCGAGTATTTCGTTGTGTTTTTTCCCGGTAAGGATTTTCATAAAGCCGCTGCCGCCTTCATTTTCAGCGAGCCAGCGTCCGGCATAAGCCATGGGCAGTGTGCGGATATTGTATTCAATACCTTTGGCTTTGGCTGCCTCTTCCGTAAGCCCCACGCAGGAAACTTCAGGGTTGGTATACACCACGGCGGGTATGGCATTGTAGCGCATGCGGTCCTTGCGGCCGATAAGGTTATTCACCACAACTTCGCCCTCGCGGCTGGCCGTATGTGCCAGTAGTGAGAAGCCGGTTACATCGCCGGCAGCGTAAATGTTGGGTATATTGGTGCGGCAGGCAGAGTCTATTTTAATACCGGTTTTGAGCACTTCCACGCCCATTTTTTCCAGCCCGAAGCCGCGTGTTACAGCCCGACGACCCACGCTTACCAGTAGTTTTTCGTGCTCTGCCTGCTGTTCTTTTCCATCTTTTTCAAAAGTAACCGTTTGCCCTTCCACTTTGGTTACTTTGGCAGAAAGGTTAAAGGTAATGTTGCGTTTTTCAAGGTCTTTGCGCAGCATCTCGCTGAGGTCTTTGTCTATGCCCGGCAGTATTTCGGGCAACATTTCAATAACCGTAACCTTAGTGCCCATGGCACCAAAGAAATTGGCAAATTCCACACCGATAACCCCGCCACCAATAATGGTTAGGGTTTTGGGCAATTCTTTCAGTTCCAGTATTTCGCGGTTGGTAAGTATTTCGGTTTTATCCAGGCCGGGTACCGGCGGTATAAAGGCTTCAGATCCGGTGCATATCAGCACATTTTTACAGGTGTAAGCTTTTTCACTGCAGTGGATGTCTATGGTGCCATCCGTATTGCGTTGCTCCATACTGGCAGTGCCTTTTACCACTTCTATACCGAATTTTTTCATCTTGGCACCAATGCCACCCACTAACTTTTTTACAATTTTGTTTTTGCGGGCCATGATCTTGCCAAAGTCGATGCTTACATTTTCGGCCAGAATACCATATTTTTTGCCATTTAGTGCATTTTCATACAATTTAGCCGTATACAGCAGTGTTTTAGTGGGTATGCAGCCCTCGTTGAGGCATACCCCACCCAGTTCGCGTTTATCGAACAATACTACTGACAGGCCTTTGGCAGCGGCTCTTTCTGCCGCCACGTAACCGGCCGGGCCGGCGCCAATTATCCCCAGGTCGTACATATCTTAAATGGTTTCGTTAAAGTTTTCAATTTGTTCTTTGATTTCTCTCAGGAATAGCGTAGCCGGTCCACCATCTAATGCACGATGGTCGTATGTGAGCGACAGGCCAATGTAAGGAACAAAGCCAAATACGCCATTGCCGAGGTCGGCCGGACGGTTAATAATGGTATTTACGCCCAGAATGGCTGCCTGTGGCAGGTTGATAACCGGTGTAAACATCTCCACACCATACGCACCCAGGTTCGACACCGTGAAGGAAGCTGCAGTACTTTCCAGTAATGCTGGATCTACATTGCCCTGGCGGCAACTGTCGGCCAGCGCTTTGAGCTGACTGGAGAGGCCGGTGAGCGAAAGGTCGTCGGCATTTTTCAGTGCCGGCACCATCAGCCCGCGGGGTGTATCCACGGCCAGACCGAGATGTATCTTTTTGAATACGCGCATTTCTGTACCCAGAAAGTGGCTGTTGGCATCTGGGAATTTCTTTAGAGCCTTAATGGTTGCAAAGCAAACCATATCGTTCAACGTGATGTTGGGACTGTTTTCTTCTGCCATTTTTGCTTTTACAGCTTTACGGGCATCCATCAGCTTGCGTACATCGGCACTCATGTGGTGGGTGAGCTGTGCAGAATTCTGCAGCGATTCATGCATGCGTTTGGCAATAATTTTGCGAATGTTCGACAGCTTTTTCACTTCCGAATCATTGCTGTAAACGGCATTGCCGGAAGCAACATCTGAAGCAGTGATACGGCCGCCCAAACCGGTACCTTCCACCTCATTGGCCTGGGGTGTTGAAATTTCAGCCGCGGCAGCAGTGTGTTGCTTACCACTTTCAACGGCTTTGTCAATGTCGCGTTCAATAATCCTTCCTTTGGGGCCTGTGCCCTGCACCGCTTCATAGGCTACTCCTTTCCGGGATGCTTTATTTCGTGCTCGTGGCGAAATGCGCACAGAATCGCTGTCGGTATCTGTTTTTGAAGCAGGGGCGGCGGCAGGTGTTTCTGTTTTCGTTGCTGCTTCGGATGCC
>JBEPYD010000119.1:0-9797 GCA_041641575.1 Bacteroidales bacterium | reverse complement strand
AAGAGGTACAGGAGAGTCGATATCTTCTTTTATCTCAGTGCCAAAAATGGTATTATTTGTTGTAATATGGAAGTAATCTGCATCAGCAGGTATTTCATATCCTGAAGGAATGTAATTAAAATTTTTATCTTTTGAAGAGGCCACTTCAATAACTTCACCAAATATTTTAGCCTCTTTTATAGCTTTACCGGACCATGTGCCAGTATTCAGGTAGGCGGCTTTTTTTTGCATCAGGTTATAGGGTACCATGCAAAACTGCATGCTGGCTCCTCCTCCCAAGAACAACACCTCGTAGCCTTCAGGTATATTCAGCAATTCTTTGAATAATTCTTTTGCCTCGGCCAAAACAGCTTCAAATTCCTTGCTTCGGTGAGAGATTTCCATGATGGATAATCCCATTCCTTCAAAATCGCGTATAGCATCGGCTGTATTCTCAATGGTAAAAGGACTTAAAATAGAGGGTCCTGCGGAGAAGTTGTGTTTTTTCATTGGTGATAATTATTAGAGATTATTATATTTATTTAATTATGTAAGAAGTTTCAGCTTTCCGTCTTTTAAATAAGGGATGGCATCAGTTAAATCCAGGGTATGGCAGTATGGAATTACATCATCGAGGTTGTTCTTTCTCAGTCGTTCGCGCTGGGCGGCTTTTTCAACATACCCCACCAAATCATTTTTTGCAATATTCCATAAGTCTGCAGACGCATGCGTTGAATCACAGATTGTTGTGAATTTTTTATTACCGAGAAGGCGGTCGGCCAATGCCCCGGCAAAAATCGTATCTTCAAGGTTAAACTTATCTTTCCAGGCCGCACATAACATAATTACATCTCTTCCATCATTTATAAGATAGCGCTCAAGTGCGGATAAATTAAGAAAAGAGCCGATTAGCACTGATTTGCAACTGTCGGCCATCTGAATGGCATTGGTACCATTGGTAGTGCTGTAAACAATGGTATTGCCCTGCACTCTTTCTTTGGTAAAATTAAAGGGAGAATTTCCAAAATCAGCAAAGTCTTTTACAAGTCCGTCTCTTTCTGCAGCCACAAGGTATCCCTGGGCCTTCATGTTTTTCGCCTCCTCAAGTGTTCGCACAGGGATAAGTGTATCGACCCCATTCATAAATGCTGTACAAATGGCGCTGGTGGCCCGTAAAATATCAATAACAACTACGTTTGACTCTGGATTCTGGTACTTTTCAAAAACAGCAGGGGTAAGGCAAACTTCTACTTGTAGCTTCTGCTTCATGTCAATGCTTAATCTTTTTTAATAAATGGCGGACGAACAATTTCAGCGGGCACTATTTTATTTCGTATTTCAATACCTATGGATGTTTCTGGCAGTGCAAAATCAGTTTTCACATACCCCATACCAATTCCTTTTTTAAGCACTGGGGACATGGTTCCGGAAGTAACATGGCCGATTTCATTATTTTTGTCATCGAGGATACGATAACCCTTGCGGGGGATGCCACGTTCCCTGAGTACAAAGCCGGTAAGTTTGCGTACCGGCCCCTGTAATTTCTGTTCCTGCAGTTTATCTTTGTCAATAAATTCTTTTTCAGGAGTGAATTTTGTAATCCAGCCTAAACCTGCCTCAATAGGTGATGTGGTATCATCTATGTCATTCCCGTAAAGGCAAAACCCCATTTCAAGACGCAGGGTATCTCTTGCTGCCAGACCGGCTGGTTTTAATCCGTATTCATCACCAATTTCTATTATCTTTTCCCATAAAAAGGATGCCTTTTCATCAGGAACATAAAGTTCAAAGCCGCCTGCCCCTGTATAGCCGGTAGCGGAAATAATAACATCTTCTATTCCTGCCACAGAATTTCGGGTAAAACCATAGTAAGGGATACGCCCTAAATCAAACGGTGTAAGACTTTGCAAAAGGTTTGCAGCATTGGGTCCCTGCAGCGCAATTAAAGATAATGTATCTGAGGCATTGATTAACGTGGCTTTAAAACTGTTTTGACTCTTTAACCACTCCCAGTCTTTCTCAATATTTGATGCATTTACCACAAGCATATACTCGTTTTCTGCAAACATATACACTAGCAGGTCGTCAACAATACCTCCCTTACCATTTGGCATACATGAATATTGAATTTTGCCGGGTTTTAGCTTACTCACATCATTTGAGGTCGTTTTTTGCAAGAGTTCAAGGGCATTTACGCCTGTAACGTAAAATTCACCCATATGAGAAACATCAAACATACCAACTTTATTTCTCACAGCCATATGTTCAGCAGTAACCCCATCGTACTCAATTGGCATATCATAGCCAGCAAAAGGCACTATACGTGCATTTAATTTTAAATGCTGAGCATGTAAAGCAGTTTTTTTCACCATTTAATATTATAATTTTTTAGGTTCACAATCGATTTCATGATATTACGAAATAATGAAAAGATTTTCATCCGCAACTCTATGAATTGTCATACCCTTGAAATTAAGTGCACAAAGGTACTAAATTTCTGGTTTATCAAAGGAGTACTCATTCTAAATGAATTGCATTTATTTGCAAAGTTAAAGGAATACTCAGGAGAAATAACGCTGTTTAGGTATTTCTAAAACATGATGTTCTTTAAACAGTATTACTGCTGATGCCCTAATCTAAAAAAATGACGTGTAAAATATTGAGAATGTATGCTTTATATCAAGAGCACCATTTTCTGATTTAAATCATGAATTAACGAATACCCCTTGTTGTTCTAATTTGTGATCAGTTATTTGGTACTTTATTCTGATTGCAAAGTGTTTAATGGCAGGTATCTGCATAAGTAAGAAATACATTTTCACGCAAATAGTGGATTCAGAGAATTAATATCATTAGTGCATTCGTTGTAGATGATTTTTATGTATCAACATTAAAACAGAATAAAAGATTTTTCAGGTCAGGGATTTAAAATTTCCTCCAGTTCCATCCATCGATCAGTCTTTGCATCAATTCTTTTGAGCAATTCTCCCAGTTTTTCAGACAGGCGCAATAATTCATCCTGGTCCGTGGTGCCGCTTCCAATTTTCTGCTCTATATCTGATTTTTCCGTTTCAAGATTCTGTATCTCTTCTGTAAGCATATCATATTCTCTTTGGTCTTTATAACTAAGCTTGCCAGCCCGGCTGGTACTATTCCCTTTTTTGCTTTCTTGTTTTGGTGCTGTTTTCAACGATGCTTTTTCTGTCTGCTCCAGTTTCTTTTCCTTTTGAATTTTATTCCTGTATTGAGAATAATTACCCGGGAAATCTTTTATTTTTCCATCTCCTTCAAAAACAAACAGATGATCGATAATTTTATCCATAAAAAACCGATCGTGTGAAACCACCAACAGGCAACCATTGAAGCTTTTCAGATATTCCTCCAGCACCTGAAGAGTTGGGATATCTAAATCGTTTGTAGGTTCGTCCAGCAATAAAAAGTTGGGATTTTTCATTAAAACTGTCACCAGGTATAATCGACGTTTTTCGCCACCCGAGAGTTTCTCTATAAAATTATGTTGCATGGGAGGCGGAAAAAGAAAATAATTTAAAAAATGGCTCACACCTATTTTCTTACCATCGCCCAGTGTTACAACCTCAGCAATATCAGTAACAGCATCAATAACTTTTTTTTTCGGATCAAATTGAATTCCTTCCTGGTGATAATAGCCAAACACAACTGTTTCACCGGTTTCAATTTCACCCTTATCAGGTAAAACACTCCCTGTTAGCAAATTAATTAAGGTTGATTTACCTGTTCCATTGCTCCCGATTATTCCGACTTTCTCAAACCGCGAAAATTTATAAGAAAAGTCATTTATAAGGATGTTTTTATCATATTTCTTAGATAATCCATGTACTTCAAGTATTTTTTTTCCCAACCGTGATGCCTGCACATTTAAATCCATATCTTTTCTGGCAGGCTGCCGCGATGCCTGATCTTTTAGGTCGTAAAAGGCATCTACCCGGTATTTGGCTTTGGTACTACGAGCTTTTGGCTGTCGTCGCATCCATTCTATTTCAGTAGACAACAGATTTCTTGCCTTATCAACTGCCAATTCCTCATTATCTATGCGTTGCTGCCTTTTTTGCAGGTAATAACTATAATTTCCATCGTACCGGTAAAGGGTTTTGTTATCCATTTCAATGATGGTATTGCATACCCTGTCGAGAAAATAGCGGTCATGCGTTACCATAAACAAGGTAATATTCGTTCCGGATAAAAATTCCTCAAGCCACTCTATCATATCAAGATCCAGGTGGTTAGTAGGTTCATCAAGAAAAAGAAGGTCAGGGTTGTTTATTAAAACTGTAGCAAGAGCAACTCTTTTTTTCTGTCCGCCGGAAAGTTGTTTTACCTTCTGATCAAATTCCGTAATTTTTAACCTGGACAAAATTTCCTTGGCTCTCTGCTCGTAAGCCCAGCCATTAAGCCGGTCCATCTCGTCCATAGCATTTTGCAGTGATGATTTGTCATTGGCATTTACAGCATGTTCATATGCCTGAATGGCACTACTTAATGCACCTCCTGTGGAAAAAACCTGTGCCAATACAGATTTTTCAGAATCTAAAACCGGTTCCTGGGCCAGGTATCCTATGGTAACATCTTTAATAAAACTTACCTCCCCACTATCTGCTGTGTCTTTTCCGCTGATAATATTCATCAGCGTGGTTTTACCTGTACCATTGGCCGCTACAAGGGCTACTTTATTACCCTTATTGAGTGAAAAAGTAATGTTTTCAAATAATACCAGGTCACCAAATGATTTGGTAAGGCTTTCAATCTGGAGATAACTTTCCATGTAAATTTGCTTTTTTCAGATGGCAAAGGTAAAGCTTTTCAAATGATAATGCTTACTGAAGCCAGCCCTGATAGCTTATGATTATATCTAAAAAATTGTAAGTTTGTGATGATAAACATTTAAAATGTTTTAATTAATTGTTTTACTTCGATTTTTATAGAAAAAGCGTAATTGTAGCGTTCAATATTCAGAAGACAGCCTTAAGCAGGCAAGAAAAAGAATATGAATAGAAGTAGTTTATTTAAGGTTTATAAGTTTTATAAGATATATGCTGTGCCGGATTTGAAATCCGGCACTAAATAAAAGGCGGATTTTAAATCCGCATTAGCAACTCATTTCTAATTTAGTAACCCTAAAATACATTCCCTTGCGCAAAGAAGAAAGATATCAAAAAGTGATAGGTTATTTCAAGGAGCATCAGCCCTTTGCTGAAACCGAGCTTCATTATACAGATCCTTATGAGTTAATTGTAGCCGTTATTTTATCTGCGCAGTGCACCGATAAAAGGGTAAACCTGATAACTCCTGCTTTTTTCGAAAGATTTCCTGATGTCTGGAAATTATCACGCAGTAACCAGGAGGAGATATTTGAATTTATCCGTAGTTGCTCTTATCCCAACAACAAAGCAAAACACCTCCTTGGAATGTCAAAAATGCTTGTAGAGAAATTCAATGGTGAAGTGCCCGGTGAAATTGAAAAACTGGTGCAACTTCCCGGAGTAGGACGAAAAACAGCAAATGTGATAGCATCGGTAATTTTCAACCTGCCTGCCATGGCTGTAGACACACACGTTTTTCGGGTTTCAGCGCGCATAGGCCTTACTTACCAGGCAAAGAACCCACTGCAGGCAGAAAAACAACTGGTAAAACATATTCCTGAAAACCTGCTCCCTCTGGCTCATCACTGGCTTATTCTGCACGGCAGATACGTCTGCAAGGCACGAAAACCCGAATGTGAAAAATGCGGACTGCAGGATTTTTGTAAATATTACCAGCAAAAAACTAAAGATAAATAAACCTTTCCACGTGTATTCCGTATGGATTCTGAGAGTCCGATAATCAGTTATTATATACTGCATCAGTAATATAATATCTGGCGGTTTTTTTTTGGTACTGGTAAACAGAATTAACAGATGGAAAAAAATTCTCAATAGCAGAATATCATCGATAAAATATCCGTTAACCAGTAAACACATAAAGTCCCTATCATGAAGAATTTTAATTATTTGCTGTCAAAGTCCTCCATCATTCTCATATCATTAGGGTTTTTGATACTTTTCTCTTCTTACACCATTCAAAGAATTGATTTTGAAAAAGGCAGGTTCAACAACGTATGCAAGAACCTCAAAGGAGAAGCACTTGTATATTTTGTATTCGTTGATTCTAAAGAAACTGCTCCATGGACTGAGTTTGATATTCGCTCTACGCTTGACAGCATGCGGGTGGCTGTGGACTGGATTAATGCCGAGGCACGAAAAGCCGGGATTCCCCTTACCATGCGCACCGATTATTTTATAGGAGAAGAACATTCTACCGTAGATAAAAATCTACCGGAAGGTACGGTATATAACAGTGCAATGGAGCCTAACCTGGAAAAGGGAACAGCCAACCTTAACTATTGGGCCGACGGAATTGTTAAAAAAGTTGGTAGCTCTTTACAGATTGAAGAAAAAGATGGAATTCCGGATATAAAAACACCAAGAAACAAAGAACGCCTGGTAGCTTACCTTCGTGATAAATACAATGCAGAGAGTGTGGCTTTGCTTTTTATGGTAAATAATTATTTCCGCAATGATATCTCAATTGCCCTGAATACCCTTGGCACAGAAGATGTTGAATTCGCGATTGTAAGTTATAAATATCCGGCTGAAATTGCCCACAGCATTTTAAGTCTCTACGGCGCTGCCCCACTCTATGAATCTACCTTCAGGCGCGACGGTAGAAAAATTGACAAGGCAGCCGAGATATTCCCCAATGATATTATGCAGAATACCTACGCCACACCCCTTGTAAGCCGGGAAATGGGAGGCTTGACTCAATACCTCATCGGCTGGTCTGGCACTTTAAATAAAGAATATGAACCCCTGCTTACTGATAAAATAATTCGATTTTAAGGTAACCTATTTTATATTAATAGGGTATAATGGACAGAACCGTTTTCTATTTTGCTCATAAAAATGTTAGCAACAAAAAGCCCATTTCCCGATGTTTCTGAAACTACCGGCAGAATTCTAATTATAGAAGATCAGCAAAGTTCTCGTACACACCTTTCAAATATTCTTCGAAAAAAAGGATTTGAAACAGCTGAAGCTGAGAATGCAATTAGGGGATATAATAAACTAAACGGCGTCTCGTTCGATCTAATTCTTTTGGATATCAACCTGCCTGGCCCGGATGGGTTTGAATTGTGTGCAAAAATTAAAAATACTGCTTCGTTAAAACATATTCCAATTATCTTCCTTAGCGGCTTGAATGATGAGCAATCCATTGCACGCGGGTTTGAAATGGGAGCAGTAGATTACCTCACAAAACCCTTTAAAGAACCAGAATTATTAGCGCGGGTAACCACACAAATAAAGCTCAAAAAATCCCTTGAAATTTGTAAGCAAAAACATAAACTTGTTGCTGAATCAGAGAATAAATTCAGAAGCTTGTTCATGAATTCGCCCGTTATGCTCCTACAGGTAAATACAGATTGGAAAATTCAGCATGTAAATAATCTTTTTATTGAATGCACAGGCCTCTCTGCTGCCGAAGTAACTGAAACACCTATAGATGAGTATCTTGAGGGCTGTAAAATCATTGATATTTTCACCTCGCCACAGAGTGTGTTTAAAAATAACAATAAAACATATCTTAGAATAAAAAGAAAGAATTTGAAGTTGGAGGTTAAAATAAATGTTACCCTCCAAAAAATAAATAATATAAAGCAACATATTGTAGCTTTGGAAATAGTATCTGACCATCATTCACTGCTTCCTCAGATACTAACAAACGCAGAAAAATATAAGCAGCTTTTTAGCGCTTCCGGCGACAGCATCTTTCTCATAGATAGTGAAGGAATTATTACCGATGCAAACCCTGCAGCAACGCTAATGTTTGAATGTAATAAGAAAGCACTTACAGGAAAAAAAGTCAGTGCTCTATCGGCTGGTATAAGTTTGGACAATTCTATTGAAAAAATTCAGCAGGAGCATACAGCAGGCACCAGGAGTAGCTGGCAATACGTGGAACTAAAATCCCCCACAGGAAAAAAGATTTCTGCCGAAGCTAATATAACCTTGCTAGATTCACCGGAAGAAGGATATTTCCTAATACTTCATGACCTGGTCAACCGTAAAAAATACCAGGAAAAAATACTTATCTTTAATCAATTGGCTGAAACTTCAGGCCAGGGGCTTGCATTAATCTGGCCGGAGGGAAAAATATATTACGTTAATCCTACATTAAAAAAACTCCTGAATTTCAACCAACAGATTTACGACCTGAACTGGGAAACTTTTATTCCCGAAGATGTTAAAAATTATTTTCAGCATAACATACTACCTAAAATAATAAAAGAGGAAAAATGGGCTGGTAAGCTATCACTACAATCATTGGAAGGGAATGAAATTTATGCTTACCAAAATATAAGCCTCATCAAAAATGAAAAAGGTAAAGCGCATTTAATCGCCATTTCGATAACTGATATGCGTGAAGCATATTCCGCTGAACAAGAGAAGATTAGACTTTCGGGACGATTCAGAGAACTTGCAGAGCGCCTACCGCAAACCCTGTTTGAGCTGGACACTACAGGAAAGATTATTTATGCAAATAAATTTGGATTGAGCCTTTTTGGATACCACAAAGAAGATTTAAACGGGAAATTAAATGTAAAAGATTTACTCCATAGAGATGATGTTTCACTTTTCGCGGAAAGACTCTCCGTACTTATTAAGGAAGAGCAAAAAGATAATAATTTCGAATACCGGTTTATTACAAAAGATGGCTCCTTAATTTTTGGAACAGTTTATGCCCAATATTTTGAGCAAGAAGATGATGATGGAATTGTTCAGGGATTAATGGTAGACAATACATCTAACAAAAAGCTGATGGAAACCATTCATAGCTATAATGCCGAACTTAAAAAGTTAAATGCCACAAAAGACCGCTTTTTTTCTATTCTTGCCCACGATCTTAAAAATCCCTTTACCACCTTAATTGGCTTTTCAGAGCTATTGGTAAGAAAAACAGCTACCACACAATTTGATGCCAATCAAATTCAGATGTACGCAAATGAAGTATTGAAAGCCGCTAACAACTCATATAATCTGGTAGAAAACCTTCTTGACTGGAGCCACTCTCAAAGAGAAAAACTAATTATAAATCCGGAAAATCTTGTATTATCTGATATTGTTGAGGAAAATATAAAATTATTTAATGCAACGGCTGAAAATAAACAGATTAAATTTTATCATCATATCGATAATTCTTTGCAGGCATACGCAGATTATAATACACTGAACACGGTAATGCGAAACCTGATTTCAAATGCCATTAAATTTTCTTACCCTGGTGGAAAAATTTACATAAATGGTTTGCAATCAAAAGAAAACATTATTATTACCATTGCTGATCAAGGCAAAGGTATACCCCAGGAAAACATGTCCAGGCTTTTCCAGATAGATAGATCCATTACCACAGAAGGTACTCAAAATGAAAGAGGAACAGGTCTCGGGCTGGTACTTTGTAAAGAGTTTGTAGAAAAAAATAATGGCAGTATCACAGTAAACAGTAAGGTAGAAAAAGGAAGTGTTTTTACCGTTACCCTGCCTAAAGGTAAAGTGGAATAAAGTATTGAAAGGGACGATTCTATTTTTTGGCAATTAATTTCTTTAAATTTGTATAGCCGCCTGGTTGGAGAAACCTTATGTTGTTTTTCCGACTTTAAACCAAAAAATTATGAAGATATTAATTGCTCCCGATAAATTTAAAGATGCTTTAGATGCAAAACAAGTGTGTACAGCTATAGCTGAGGG
>JBEPYD010000118.1:9084-9830 GCA_041641575.1 Bacteroidales bacterium | reverse complement strand
TTTCAGCACAATTACGTAATCATGGTTTTGAAGTCGGAAGAATGAAAACCGGAACTCCGGCACGTATAGATGGAAGAACCATTGATTTTTCCTTGTTGGAAGAGCAAAAAGGGGATGTTGATAAACAAAAATTTAGTTTTTTGAATCATTCTTTTGAAGTTAATAATTCTAAAAGTTGTTATATCACACATACAAATAGTGCAGTACACGATATTCTAAAAACCGGATTTGAAGAATCCCCACTATATAGCGGAACAATTCAGGGAATTGGACCCCGTTATTGTCCCAGTATTGAGGATAAAATTGTTACATTTTCTGATAAAACCTCACACCAGTTGTTTCTTGAACCTGAAGGTCTCGATACGGTTGAATACTATATAAATGGCTTTTCCAGTTCACTACCACTAAATGTCCAATATCAGGCCTTGAGACAAATTCAAGGATTAGAGAATGTAAAAATATTTCGTCCGGGCTATGCAATTGAATATGATTATTATCCTCCGATTCAATTAAGATATACATTAGAAACAAAGAATATTGATAATTTATATTTTGCAGGACAAATTAATGGAACAACTGGTTATGAAGAAGCGGGAGCCCAGGGATTAATGGCAGGTATAAATGCACATTTAAAAACCCACGATAAAGACCCATTTATATTGAAACGAGATCAGGCATATATTGGTGTTCTTATAGACGATCTTATTACCAAAAGCGTGGACGAGCCTTACAGAATGTTTACCAGT
>JBEPYD010000118.1:0-9074 GCA_041641575.1 Bacteroidales bacterium | reverse complement strand
AGCCGAATACAGGGTTTTACTTCGGCAGGATAACGCTGATGAAAGACTTACTGAGATGTCATTCAAATTGGGTTTAGCATCTGAAGAAAGAATGAATATTTTAAATAATAAAATTAATTCTATAAACAAACTTAAAGATTTTTCCTCTACATATAGCATTTCACCGGATATTTTTAACCCATATTTAGAGACCTTAGATAGTTCACCTATCCGACAAAAAATTAAACTCAAAGAAATTCTGTCTCGTCCTCAAATTAATTCCTCAGATTTGTTCCAATCTACAAATTTATTGCCCTTATCAGATTATAATATTGACGATAGGGATCTGAATTATATTCAGGAGTTTGAAATTTCTATGAAATATGAAGGATATATCCAAAGAGAAAGATTAATTGCTGAAAAATTACAACGGCTGGAAGACATACGGATAAATGACAATTTTGATTATTTTGCTTTGCGTTCTGTTTCTACTGAAGCTAAACAGAAATTAAGTAAAATTAAGCCATCTACTGTGGGGCAGGCAAGTCGAATTAGTGGAGTTTCACCTGCCGATGTAAGTGCCATTTTGGTTTTCCTCGGAAGATAATTGTTCCACGTGGAACAAATATTATTTATCCACGACCTTTATTGTTCCACGTGGAACAAATTATATAAAATCAAACCATAAAAACATCGAATATGGATATTATCGAAGGAAAAATAATTGATGTAGTAAAAAGAAGGATATTTTCCGGACGAATATTTATAGAAAACAAACGTATAGTAAAAGTTGAAGAAAGCAAAGTTTCTTCAAATAATTATATATTGCCAGGCCTGGTAGATGCACATATACATATTGAAAGCAGCATGCTTGTGCCTTCGCGATTCGCACACATTGCTGTTTCACATGGCACGGTTGCCACAGTTTCTGATCCGCATGAAATAGCTAATGTTTTAGGGGTAGGGGGGATTGAATTTATGATTAATGATGGGGATAAAGTTCCTTTTAAGTTTTTTTTCGGCGCCCCTTCATGTGTTCCGGCAACTGATTTTGAGTCTACAGGTGCAGAAATATCCCCTTCCGATATTCAGGACTTGTTTAAAAATCCAAAGATAAAATATCTGTCAGAAATGATGAATTTCCCCGGTGTTATTCATCGGGATCCTATGGTTATGGAAAAAATGACTACTGCCAGGAATTTCGATAAACCGATAGATGGTCATGCCCCAGGTCTGCAAGGGGATGAATTATCCAGTTACATTGATGCTGGCATTAGTACGGATCATGAATGTTCTTCTCTGGAAGAGGCTGAAGAAAAATTACAGAAAGGAATGAAAATTCTTATTCGGGAAGGAAGTGCAGCAAAGAATTTTGAGTCATTACATTCTCTTATTTCAAAGAATAACAATCACGTTATGTTATGCTCGGACGATTTGCATCCGGATGATTTGATAAATGGACACATAAATTTACTTATACAGCAAGCCCTTAATAAAGGTCATGATTTATTAGACGTTTTGCGATGTGTTACGCTAAATCCTGTTAAACATTATAATCTTGAAGTAGGATTATTGCAGGAGGCCGATCCGGCAGATTTCATTGTGGTTGAAGATTTACAGGATTTTAATGTTCTGCAAACATGGATTGAGGGAGAAGTTGTTTTTGAAAATAAATCCTTATTTAATCTTCCTTCTATTGAACCCCCAAATGTATTCAGGAGTTCTGTTCCTCCAATAAAAAGTTTAGTTGTCGAAAATTTAAATAAATCCGTGAAGGTTATATCTGTTAATGAAGGACAACTTTACACAAGTTCTTTTCAGTATAAATTTTCAACATCCAATGCTTCTATTGCCTCTGATGTTGCAAATGATATTTTAAAGATTGTAGTTTTAAATAGATTTAAAGAAGAAGCTGAACCAGCCATTGGATTTATACATGGTTTTGGATTAAAGAGGGGAGCCCTGGGATCCACCATCGCGCATGATTCTCATAATATTATTGTAGTAGGAACAAATGATGATGATATTCAAGAATGTATTGCACAATTAATATTTTCAAGAGGAGGAATTGTGGCAGTGGATAGAGCAGATTTTAATTTACTTCCCCTGGAGGTGGCCGGGATCATGTCTTCTGATGATTCTTATTCGGTGAGTAAATCATATAAAGACCTTTCTTTAAAGGCTAAGGAGTATGGATGTGTTTTGCATGCTCCTTTTATGACTTTGTCGTTTATGGCATTGCTTGTTATTCCTGAATTAAAAATGAGTGATCGTGGATTATTTGACGGTAAACAATTTCAATTTGTAGATCTGTTTGTTAATGATTAATAATTGATCTTTTGATTAAACTCGACGAGCAAATAAAAAATCTACCAGGAAAACCCGGAGTTTACCAATTTTTAGATTCGGAAGGAAAAGTAATTTATGTTGGTAAAGCAAAGAATTTAAAAAAAAGAGTGTCCTCGTATTTTCATAAGGAAATACATGAAAACAATAAAACCAGGGTTTTAGTCAGAAAAATAAGTGATATCAACATTATTGTAGTTGATTCCGAATCAGATGCTTTATTACTAGAAAATAACCTGATTAAAAAATACCAGCCCAGGTATAATGTCTTACTTAAGGATGATAAATCATTTCCCTGGATCTGCATTAAAAATGAACCTTTTCCCAGGGTTTTCATGACGCGTAATCCTGTCCATGATGGTTCAATGTATTTTGGACCTTATACTTCTGTGGGAATGGTTCGTACTATTTTAGAATTTATTCGTGAATTATACCCTCTCCGAAACTGTAAATTAAACCTTTTAAAGGAAAATATTGAGAAACGTAAGTTTAAAGTTTGTTTGGAGTATCATCTTGGAAATTGTAAAGGACCATGCGAAAATCATCAAACTGAAAAAGATTATCATAAAAATATTGATAATATTAAACACATTTTGAAGGGAAATATTTCTTCCGTTAAAATGTACTTTAAAGAAGTTATGAAGCAACATGCTGAAAACTTCAGATTTGAAGAAGCTCAGGCTGTAAAGGAGAAACTTGCCCTGATTGAAAAATACCAGAGTAAATCTACTATTGTAAGTACATCCATCAATAATGTAGATGTTTTTTCAATTTTAGATGATGATAAAGTAGCTTATATAAATTGCCTTAGAATACTTGGTGGAGCTATTATGCAGTCACATACGCTAGACATTAAAAAACGGTTAAATGAAACTCCTGAAGAAATTTTTTCCTATGCAATTAATGAACTAAGAAATCGATTGGCTAGTGATGCCCGTGAAGCTATTGTGCCTTTTATTCCTGAGTTTGTACTGGATGATGTTTCTTTTAAAGTTCCCCAAAAAGGTGACCGTTTGAAACTTTTGCAATTGTCGGAAAGAAATTTGAGATACTATCGTCTTGAAAAGAAAAAAATAAAAGCCAATAGTAAGGTGGTATATCCAGCGGAAAGAATTATGACGAACGCACAAAAAGATTTGCAATTATCTGATATGCCTGTGCACATCGAATGTTTTGATAATTCCAATATTCAGGGAACAAATCCGGTTGCTGCCTGCGTGGTTTTTAAAAATGCCCGCCCGGCACCTTCTGCTTACCGGCATTATAATATTAAAACAGTAGAAGGCCCGGATGATTTTGCCTCTATGAAAGAAGTCGTGTTCCGGAGGTATAAAAGACTTTTAGATGAAGAAAAGGCTTTGCCGCAGTTAATTGTTATTGATGGTGGAAAAGGTCAACTCAATGCTGCTGTCCAAAGTCTCAAAGAATTAAAAATATTTCATAAAATCGGAATTATTGGTATTGCCAAACGCCTTGAAGAAATATATTTTCCCGGGGATTCCGTTCCCCTGTATCTGGATAAGAACAGTGAAACATTAAAGTTAATTCAAAACTTGCGTAATGAAGCCCATCGTTTTGGAATTAATTTTCACAGAACGAAACGCTCTTCAGGTATTGGAAAATCAGAACTATATAATATTCCTGGTATTGGGGATAAAATGGTTGAATTGTTGCTAAAGGAATTTCATTCTATCCAAAATATAAAACAAGCTTCCTTGTCTGATTTGCAAAATTTGATTGGTGAAAAAAAAGGAACGCTTGTTTATGGTTATTTCAAACAGAAAAATTCTAAGGATTAAATCACTAAGTAGATGTATATTAGAATCCTACCTTTATCACTTCTTCATCAAATATTTTTTTTAAAATACTTTCTCTATTAATTATCAATTTCAGTGAATTGAATGCGATATTACTTGCTTACGGATAAAAATAGAGCTAAGGGCTTTCACTTTTAGGCTTCTAGAAAGTTTGTGTTCGTATCGATTTAATTATGGTCATTAAACACTAGAAACAATAGTTGTGATCAAAAAAAGAGGATGGTAATTATTTTTTTCGTAATGGTACTGTTGAGAACATTAGCTATTTTTTTCTGTTTATCGTGTAATCAACCAATGCTACTAAAGAATTTCTGGCTTCATTATCTGGAAAATCATTCAGAATTAATTTTGCTTTTTCTGCATAATCATTCATGGTATCTTTAGCAAATTCCAAACCATTATATTTACGCGTAAAATCTACCACCTGCTCTACTGATTTTCTCGTTGCTTTTCCATTTTTTACAATGGAAATTATCTTTTTTTTCTCTGCCTTTGGGGATTCTTCCAGGGCATATATCAAAGGTAGGGTAAATTTCTTTTCTTTAATGTCATTTCCTGAAGGCTTCCCGGTTATGCTTTTTGGTTCATAGTCAAACAAATCATCTTTAATTTGAAAAGCCATCCCTACGTAGGTGCCAAATTCATTCATTTTAGAAATGGTTTCTTCATTATTCTCAATTGAACGGGCTCCGCAGGCTGTACAGGCTGCTATAAGGGTAGCAGTTTTTTTTCGTATAATATCAAAATATTGTTCGCGCGTAAGGTTTAACTTCCTGGCTTTCTGTATTTGAAGTAATTCTCCTTCACTCATCTCTTTAACTGCATTAGATACAATACGGAGCAAATCAAATTCATTGTTATCTACCGATAATAAAAGCCCTTTCGCAAGTAAATAATCCCCCATTAACACTGCAATTTTTGATCTCCATAAGGCATTTATACTGAAAAACCCCCGTCTCTGGTAGGATTCATCTACTACATCGTCATGTATAAGCGTCGCTGTATGAAGTAGTTCTACCAATGAAGCTGCAGTATAAGTTGAATTATTCACTGTGCCCAACATTTTTGCGGTTAAAAACACAAACATCGGACGCATTTGTTTACCTTTTCTTCTAAGAATATAATTGGTGATAAGGGTTAAGAGAGGTACGGTGCTTTTCATCGATTGTTTGAAATGTTTTTCAAACGCTTCCATTTCTGCCTTGATCGGTTTCTTTATGGTCTCAACAGCTGACATTATATTTGGTTAAGTTAATTTTCACCAAAGGTAGCAATTATACATATAATTATTTATCTGTAATTATTCTAAATTAGAGTGCGCCCATCATTTTATGTTATTTTTATAACACATAATGTATGTTATTTACCAATATATTTATATATTTGTATGTGTTATTTAATCTATTATTCGTTAATTAAATTAAAGTGGCAGAAACAAAGATAAGTTTTAGTGCGCTTACCTCAGAACAACTGGAGCAGGCAGCGAGTATGTTAAAGGCTATTGCTCATCCAATGCGTATCGCTATAATCAACTTTCTTGAAGATGGAAAACATCTTACGGTTACTGAGATACATGAGTTATTGAAGATTGAGCAATCAACCACATCGCATCACCTTGGAATTTTAAAAGACAAGGGTGTATTGGCCTCAAAACGAGAAGGTAAAAACACTTACTATTACTTAAAGCACGATAACCTTAGTAATATTGTTGATTGTGTAAGTAAATGTGCCTGTAATTAATCTTAAAGGTGTACTCATCTTACACAAAGTATAATATTTAATTAAAAGATATTCCTATTCCCTTTTCTTAAAATATGTCTGTTGTACGCGTAACCAAACAATTTACATTTGAAATGGCCCATGCTTTATGGAATTATGACGGTCCCTGTCGTAATATACATGGCCATTCTTATCGTTTATTTATCACAGTTAAGGGCGAACCCCTGAACGATCCCGGAAAGCATAAACATGGAATGATCATCGATTTTGGCGATTTAAAAAAAATTGTCAATACTCATATTGTTGATAAATATGATCATGCACTGATTTTTTCAGATCTTGCACCTACTGCCAGCCTTAATAAAATTGACCAAATGTTTTCCAAAGTTTATGAAGTGGCTTTTCAACCCACATGTGAAAACCTTGTAATTGAATTTGCTGATATTTTAAAGCACCAATTACCGGAAAATGTTTCCCTGGTGGGTATAAAGCTTTATGAAACAGCTACCTCCTATGCCGAATGGCTGGCGGAAGATAATATTTCCTGATTTTACTTTTAAGTCAAGGTAAGCTCCCGCAATTTTGCTAATTTTAGATTTTCATAAACAAAAGTTATTATGAAGGAGCAAAACAATGACAGAAGACTCTTCTTATTGGATGCATATGCATTGATATTCAGGGCTTATTACGCTCTTATCCGGAATCCAATGTATAGTTCCAGTGGCCTGAATACTTCTGCCATCTATGGATTTACTGCAGCCCTGGAAGAGTTAATCCGGAATCAAAAGCCAACACATATTGCAGTTGTATTTGACCCTCCCACACCTACTTTTAGAAATGAACTTTATCCTGCGTATAAAGCCAACCGTGAAGCTACACCTGAAGATATAAAAAAGGCTGTCCCGTACATAAAAAAAATAGTAAATGCACTAAATATTCCTGTGATAGAAGTTCCCGGATTTGAAGCTGATGATGTAATAGGGACGCTCGCCTGCAAAGGGGCCGAAGAGGGATATGAAGTTTTTATGGTTACGCCCGATAAGGACTTTGGACAACTGGTGAAGGAAAATATCTACATTTACAAACCAGCCAAAGGAGGAAAACAAGCCGAAATATTAGGAGAAAAGGAAATTTGTGAGCTTTATGGTATTTCAAATCCTGAAATGGTTATCGATATTCTGGCTCTTTGGGGCGATGCCTCTGATAATGTACCAGGCGTTCCTGGCATAGGACAGAAAACGGCTCCCAAATTAATTTCATCTTTTTCTTCTCTTGAAGGACTATATGATAATGTAGATCAGTTAAAAGGTAAGCAAAAAGAAAATATATTGCAAAGCCGGGAACAGGCATTTTTAGCCAAAAAACTTGTAACTATCGAAAAGGCTGTTCCCGTAGATTTTACCCCTTCAGAACTGATAATGGGGGAATATAATGTTACAGAATTGCAAAAGTTGTTTACAGAACTTGAATTTAAAACATTAGCTAACAGGGTGCTCAATAAAGCTGCTGCCTCAAAAGAAAATCCTGTTTCCAATCAACCTGTCCAAAAATCTTTGTTTGATAAGGAAGAACCGACTCAACCTGTTCCACTTACTGATGCCTTTGATACCATTCATTCTGTAAATCATAACTACATACTTGTTGATGACACTGATAAGCTTTTGAAAATTCTTCCCGAATGGAAAGAACAAAAGGAGTTTTGTTTTGATACTGAAACCTCTGGTTTAAATACCAGGCAATGTAATTTGCTTGGAATTGCAATATCATGGAATCCGCATGAAGCATACTATATTGCTTTGCCTACAGGCAACGAAAAGGAATCATTTATTTCACTTTTACAGGAAGTATTTTCTAATGATAAATCCCTAAAGATAGGGCAAAACTTAAAATTTGACCTTCAAGTGTTACATGCTCATCAAATTCAGGTAAACGGACCTTTGTTTGATACATTAATCGCCCATTATTTATTACAGCCGGAATTGAAGCATAACCTGAATTATATGTCGGAAACTATGCTCAATTACAGACCTGTAACAATAGAATCTTTAATTGGTGAAAAGGGAAAAAGTCAGCGTAACATGCAGGAGCTGTCACCCCGTGAAATTGTAGAATATGCCGGAGAAGATGCTGATATTACCCTTCAGATTAAGCATAAGCTTGACCATCAACTGCTGGAATCAGGCATGAAAGCACTTGCGTATGATATAGAAATGCCGCTGGTAAATGTATTAACTGCAATGGAAAACAATGGCGTTCGATTAAATGTTGAAGAGCTTGCACTTTACGAAAAAAAATTAAGTAAAGAACTGCAAGGTGTTGAACAAAAGATATATGCCCTGGCCGAAACTACATTTAACATTGGCTCTCCAAAGCAATTAGGCGAAGTTTTATTTGATAAAATGCAAATTACAGATAAGGCTAAAAAAACCAAAACCAAACAATACAGCACCAGTGAAGAGTATTTAACCAGCTTAGTTGAGGATCATCCTATCATTGAACAAATACTTGAATACAGGTCGTTGAAGAAGTTGATATCTACATATATTTCAGCATTACCCAAGCTTATTGATGAAAAAACCGGGAAAATCCATACCACATTTAATCAAACTATTGCTGCTACCGGAAGGCTAAGCTCCACCAATCCAAATTTGCAGAATATCCCCATTCGGGAGGAAAGAGGCCGTGAAATTAGAAAATCTTTTGTTCCGTCTACAACGGAGCATGTTATAATTTCTGCTGATTACAGTCAGATTGAGCTACGTTTAATGGCACATTTAAGCCAGGATGAGAACATGATTGAAGCCTTTAATGCTGGTGCCGATATCCATACAGCAACAGCAGCAAAAATTTTTAATGTAAAGCTTGATGAAGTTACACGTGAAATGCGCTCCAGGGCTAAAACTGCCAATTTTGGAATTATTTATGGAATTTCCGTATTCGGGTTATCTCAGCGACTCAATATACCAAGAAACGAGGCTGATGAGTTAATTAAAGGGTATTTTAAGAGCTATCCGGGTGTAAGGCAATATATGACAAATGCAATACAGCAGGCCAGGGAAGTGGGTTATGTTGAAACCATGTATGGACGGCGAAGATATTTGCCCGATATCAATTCTTCAAATGGAAATGTAAGAGGTTTTGCTGAGCGGAATGCTATAAATGCACCTATTCAGGGAAGTGCTGCAGATATTATCAAAATTGCAATGATCCGTA
>JBEPYD010000117.1:0-9908 GCA_041641575.1 Bacteroidales bacterium | reverse complement strand
ATGTTTTTTATTTTGAAGTTTATTCAATGATAAGCTTATCACAAAACCTTCTCCAGTAAATTGAATCAATGTTAGTCTATCAGGCTCATGTAACCCAACAAGGCACCCCAGTGGTAAAATGAATCGCTATTGTTCAAGGGTTCTGTTTTGTTGCGCCCCTCGCCAGTAGCCCGGTAATTCTCAAAAACCGAATTTTCACTCTCCCAGTTATTCAAAAATAGTTTTTTTGATTTTTCAACCATGTCAGCCCTGGCTTCAGGCAGGTTATAATTCAACATACCAAGGTATACCAAAAAATTCATGGGTGCCCAAATACGGCCTTTCCAGTATACCTGTTTTGAGAATTCTGGGTTTTCTTTTGAGATCGAGGGGATTACAAAATCACCCCAAAAGACATCGGGATTGAAATAATAATTTCTTATCATCTTTTCTGCATGCTCTTGTGGTATTTCGTTTGTTAGCAGAGGGTACAAACTGGTTGGACTGATTACCTCACTGCTTTGTTTTGTATCCGTTCTATAATTCAAATATGTTCCTCTTTCTTCATCCCATAATTTCGATAACACAACTGTTATTTCCCTGGCAGTTTGGAGCAATAGTTCTCTGTCATCTGGTTTACCCATCTTTTTGGCTAAATAGGCAAGCGCCTTACAATCGGTTATGTACAAGGATATTAAACCGACATCTGCCAATTCGAGCAAATGTGTTTTTTTATTAAACGGAACACCTGAATACATGGGAGAATTATCTAATCCACATTCATACATTGCGCCTAAGTGAGAGTTTTCTGCCGGATCGGCTTTTGCAAAACCGGTTGCATCTGAACCCCAACATAAGTACCCCTCTTTAAACCTGCTTTTTAACCACCACCTGTTCCACTCGAATAAATCATCATATACTTCGTCTAAAAACCAGGTATCCTGGTATTTATCAAAAATCCTTTTTACAATTATACTTCCTACGGGAGGTTGGGAACGATCATACGAGGCATGATGCGCAGTTATATAATTAGGCACAAAACCCGATGGCGTTTTAGATTTTGTAATTTCCACTGCATTTGCATAGGCCATCTCTTTATTATCGTATGAAAACATTAAGGAAGCAAAGTAGGTATCCCAACAAAACAATACATAACTACCAAAAAAGTAGTTCCATACCCTGCTTACAGGGGTAATTACCCGGTTAATTGACGGATCGTAAATAGTATTCCAGGCCAAAACTTTTTGCATGGGTTCATAAACATCCTTTTTTTTACCTTGTTGCTTAATGATTGCTAGATATTCTTTCCTGCTGTCCCCAATTATCTTCTTAATATCCTGTAAATCAAGGTTATCACCGGTTGAAAACCCAATTTCAGAATTAAAATTAAAACTTAAATATGGAGTTTTCAGGGGCAAATAAATGTCATTTATTTCATGAGTAGAAAAAAGCTCAACAACAGATTCACCGGATTTCGCAACCAGGGAATCTGGTTTACGAACGATTGTACCGGAGCGGTTCCATAAAACACCGCCCTGGATGTACAAAAAGAATTTATTATCTGTAATATGCAAAGGAGTTATCAGCAATAACAATTCATCGTTAAAAGTAGCGCTCTCTATTTTAACATCGGTTCCATTCCACGTAAATTGTTGCTCTGTATAACTACCATCATATGCATGACCTCCGGGTGTGATTTTTACCCCATCTGATTCGAATTTCAATGATGGGAATCCGTTGGGAAGGTATTGTTCCTTAGTTATTGAAGCACTTTTTATTCCTACTGTAAACGAAAAACATTTGGGTAGTTTAACGAATGAAAAAGTATTCTGAGTGTCCCATGTATTCCATCCTACAGCCAGTTTTTCCTGTAATTTTAAATATTCGCTGGTTTTATACACAGCGGGTTTTAAAACCTGGTTACCCATTATTTACTGGTTTATAGTGTGCATTATTAGAAAGTAATTTTCTGATACAATCTCACAATTTCATCATACAAAAGTTATTGTTTACTGTTAATTCCCGTACCTTTCATTAAAAATTTTATGCTTGGCTACATACCGTTCATACATAGGGTTGTTCGTGGTATCCGGAGCAGGATACTTATTTTTGAGCTCTTCAAACTTTGACAATATTTCCGGTGCTACTACTGAATCAGAATAGTTGATATATTCATATTTGAAGGTTGATTTCGGTATGCTTTTCCATAAACTATCATTACCATCTAAATAGTAATCCTTATATCTGAAAGCATGCAACCAGTTAAGGTAAGTATACAGATAATCCCTTTCTGAATTATATCCTTCCAGGACGTTTGTAAAGCTTATCCCATCAGTCTCGGCACTATCCGGGATTGCAAGCCCGGCCAATTCGGCAATGGAAGGAAAAACATCAGCCAGTTGTACATAATCATGTTTGATACCCTTAGAAGCAATTGATGGTTTATTTATAATAAAGGGTACTCTGAATCCATTTTCTGAGCTTAATTGACCTTTTCCATGTCCCGGGGAACCATTATCTGTGGTGAAAATAATATAAGTATTATCACGAATACCAAGACTATCCAGGTTGGATACAATAGTTCCAACCAAATGATCGAGATATTCAATTAAAGGCTTTCTCCCATCGGTGGTTTTGTTACCTGTTTTGTTCCCGACAGAATCTATCTCTGGTACGGGACCAAAAGTATTTCTTCCTGTACCTTCACTTATTGGGGTATACCACCAGTTATGTGCAATATTACTTGGGTAATACACCAAAAACGGCTCATCTTTGTTTTCCTGGACAAATCGATTAACAAAATCAGTAAAATAATCCGGACCATAAATATTCTCATCTGTTGGACCCAATTCCCCATTCTCTATTATGGCGGGTCCCCAAAAGGGGCCTCGACCGCCTATGTCCCAATAGGGGCCTGAAGCACCTTCTACCATAGCGTAGTTTTCCAACCCTTTTGGAAGGGAATCGGGTAATCCCCAAAGACAATATTCATCGAATCCATAATCGCTTTTAAAAGTACTCCAATCCGGAAAATCCTCCACATGCCATTTTCCTGAAATAGCTGTTTTATACCCATTTTCCTGAAAAAATTTTGAGAAAAAGAGTTCCTGTGATAATTCATATCCGGGCTCACCCTTAATACCATACCGGGCTTCATCAGCAGGCTTAAAACTATTGCCATACCATCTTGTGGAGGAAGCATATTTACCTGTCATTATTTGAATGCGGGAGGGCATACAGAGCGGAGTAGCCCAGGCTGTGTGAAATTGAACCCCAGTCTGCGCAAGTTTATCTATGTTTGGAGTATTTATTTCTTCGTTACCATAACAGCCAAAATCAATGGCAGAAATATCATCTGCCATAATAATAATGAAGTTTGGTTTTTGGGCTTTATCTTTTTTATTGCTTTCTGTATGGTTACATCCAACAAACAGATAGACAAAAAATGTAAAGAGCAAATTATAAATTCGTATTTTCTTCATGTTAGTATGTTTTTAAATGTGACTATTAGGCTAAATGTATATATTTCATATCGTTAAGTATTCTATTTTCAAAATGCTATGCCCTTTAAACAGAATAAACCTATGGAAAACTATTATTGTAATTGAGATTATGTTGAAAAAAATTCTCAGAATTTCTTTTACAGTTATTTTTTTGTTTTAGTTCCTCAATACAATGGTGTTCAATGATTTTGGATCGAGTTCAAATGTAAGACTTTCACTATTAATGTTGAAAGAAACCATTTCTGCTTCGCTAAGCATATTGTAATACTGGATAATGATGCTGTTATCGGGGTTCTTAAATGCAAGAAATTGCCCGTTATTTTTCACATCAAGTTTTACTGCGCCTGGTTTTACATAGTGGCTGAAATGCTTCATCAGATAAAATTCAGGATTGTAGATGACTTCTTCAGATTGCGTATCAATGGTAATCATGGAATTTTGTTTCCAGCTCCAGGTGCTTTTACCTGTTTCATCCAATACCATGTTCCAGTAAAGGTAAGAATTTGCCCCATGAGAAAAATAATGTTCCATAAGGCTGAATGTGTATTCCAGCGCAGCCCAGTCGTTCTGGGCATTTTCATGCCAGGGTAACCACCCGTTGCCACATTCAGTTTCTGTTTGCATTAACTTAAGATGCGGGTATGTTACGTTTACGAGCGGTATGGCACCTCTTCCTGCCCACTGAAACCCAACACCAGTGATATATTGCCGGGCATTAGAGTTTTCAATAACATCTGCTATTCTTTCTATATAAGGCCTTTCAATAGTGCCAAGCCAAATTTCAACATCAGGATGCGTTTCTCTCAGCTTTGGGCCTAAATATCCTCCTATAAACCGGCCCAGGTCTTGTCCTGTCCAGATGCAACTGGGGAAATTCTGACAGGAATTTGGTTCATTTTGAACATGCACCGCATAAATGGGAATACCTTCTTTTTGATAGGCTTCAATATATTTTGAAAAGTACAAGGCATAAGCCTCTAGATATTCGGGTTCCATAATAAACTGCGTAACATTTTCCTCTCCCTGTCTGTCTTCAGGGAGGTCATTTACATCTGCGCTTCTGCAGGCATAGTGGTTATTTGTTTTCATCCATACCGGTGGACTCCATGGCGAACCCCATACCTTCAAATCAGGATTATAAGCCCTTGCATTTTTGATATAGGGAATGAGACTTGTTTTATCTCGCTCAATATTAAAACTATCCATGGCAAAATCGCCCGCTGTTGTATTCAAAGAATAAAAGTCTCTGGCAAAATCATTTGCTCCAATAGGCATTCTGCAAATGGTAAATTGCACTCCGGGGTTCTCTGTTGAGAATAATTCTGCCATAACAGCTTCACGTTCTGCCGCATCTAAAGTATTCAGTGCATCCCATCCCAATTCATTAAAAGATCCTCCAAACCCATCTATAATCTGTTGGCTCTTTGTAGTGTCCAGGTAGAATATTTGATCTGCCTGGTTTGCATTCTGCGAATTTAAATCCGCTTCTTTCCAGGTTTCATTCACCGTTGATTGGCGCCATTCAGCTACCTCATAATGCTGGGTTTTACATCCGGAGAATAGAAAAATTGCTAATAAAACACTAAAAACTAATATTTTCATTTTCAATACCATGTTTGTTTTTGTTAATGTGATTTAATTTGCTGTTATTTTATGCCTGAATTATTTAATAAAAATTTTTTGTGTGGGAAATACTGTTTTACCTGTTAAATCTTCTATTACCAGGATGTAGATTCCTTTATGTTGTGGATGTAAGGTAAAATGCTGTTGAGATATCCGGGTTTGCATCAATTGGCCGGTTATTGAATAAAGTTGTATTCTTTTATTTGACTGATCAAATGGAGCCTGAAATGTTACATTCAGATTGCCGGAAGATTGAATTATGGTAAACTGCTCTTTTATTAAATTATCTGTTGATGAATTAATAATCTCTTCAACTCCGCTCCAGTTCTTCCCGGTTGAATCGCTGTAACCTGTTATGGTTTCATAAATTACCTGTTGCAGGGTTGCACGCTGTTCAGGGTTGAGAAAGCCATAAAATCCGGGGACACTTATTCCGCGTGGGTCACTTTGGTATAAAGTAGCATAAAATGTTGCCGCTATAATATAAGAGCCGACCCCTTTCATGTGAATGTCATCATTGTATACCTCCCATATATTCGTATAGCCCGGCATATTTCCTCCTGCCATTTCCTGGTTCAATCTGTACATTACCTCACCAACCGGTATCATCAGGCATTCCTTTGTATCTGCCTGGCTGGAACGTATAGAATCGGTAAGTTTTTCGAAGAAATCTCTTGAATCGTACCGTGCAGCATTTTCCGGCTCATAGGTTCGTAACCATAAACTGTCCCACGCCTGCGCTGTAGGTGCTACACCTTCCGGTGAACGCGGCCACCTTTGATAAATGTAGGGTTGTATATCCGGGCTTCTTTCTTTTGCAAGGTTTAGATATTTTAATGTTGAAGCTAGGTCGCCATCGCTCTTTCCTATTTTTCGCTGGTAAGGTTGTAATGTCATTGCATCCCACTGGTAATTGGTCAGGGCATTTTCAAAGCCATTATACGGAGGCTCAATAAAGCCTTCGCCCGAATGAGCCCAAATATATGACAATGCCTGCCCGTATATTACATTCCATCCCCAGGTTATTTTCTTATCTGCAGCATTAACAATACCCTCAAATGCTTCAGGTTTTAAATTTTCAGTAACAGAATTACCAATAAAATAAACCCGCAGGCTATCCTTTTGCCCAATTGCAGGTAATTGGATTATAAGCAGGTTGAGGTAAATGAATATGATAAATAATAAGCGCATAGCTATGGATTGGGGTTAATTCAAATATTCTTTTACAACAAATTTATATTCAGGGATATTTCTTCTCAACTGGTTAATTTCCTGGTTTAGTGAATCGATTCTATGTTTGAGTTCCGGAAGCTCTTTCTTTACTTCCTTATAAAGATTTACCTGGCTTTCCAGGTAACCATAGTATGATTTACCCTCATCTTTTGCAAGGCGGTTGTCAATGATTTTTAAAGCCTCAATGGAATCTTTTGCTGACATCACCTCCGGTGCATAAAAATACTCAATGAATGCTACATTACGCATCTTACCTGATATTATCTCACGCTTATGTTCTATCAAAGTTGCTATTTTCCCGGCGTATGCTTGCTGAGGTGTAACATAATCGCTAAGGTTAATGCCTTCCTTCAGTGTTTGGGATTTAAAAACGGCAATAGGTTCAGAATCAATTGTTAAGATATAATTTCCTGGTGATAACTCCTGGATTTTTAGTAGCTCTTTGTTCATATTCTTATTAAAACCAATGAATTCAGCAACATCCTGAAATTCTGTTGTTGGAAAGGGTAAGGAGCCGGGGGTGTAAGTGAAATCCAAACCGTCCGCATCAAAATGGATATTATCTATTTTGGCATTTAAAGCATTTATTTGTTTCTCTGCTGCATTAATCTCAGTGGATGCCACAATCGGGGAATACTCCAATTGCCTGATGATGTTGTAAGCCATGATAAAATGGCCTGCATCCTGTGGGTGTACACGGTCCGGGCCCACAATGGTAGTGTCTGGATTATTTTTTTGTAATAAGGTATTCAAAGAATCCATTACTGAAAAATGATCGACCAGGTAAGTATCATGTTCTTTCTGGCTCTCTTTTACCATCAAAGCACATTCCTTCAACGCATCGTTGCATCCATACATGTTTGGTGCGGCAAGATTCTTTGCATTTTGCTCATAAATGGAAGGTGTAAAAAGCACCAGTTCAGCGCCGGAGTTTAAAATAATTCGTGTGAGCGAATCCAGATTTGTAGCATAATTCGAAAGGTTTTGTTGTTGTTTTCTAATCATAGAATCCACTTCCAGATTTTCCCGGCCATACAAATTTCTTCCTATATCATTCATGCCAAACATTACCGTTACCACATCCGGGTTTTGTACCAGTAAGTCATCCTGCAGACGTCCAAGTGCTATTCCGGCCTGGTCTCCGGCCACCCCTGCGTTTATAAATTCAAAATCCACATCCGGATACCGGGTTAAAAGAAACAGTTCGAAATAGGAATGATACCTGCCATCATGGGTTATTGAATTTCCAAGGAAGGCATAGGTGTTTGGTTGCTCAGTATTTATAAGGCTATGTTTATTTTCTCTCTCTTTTTGCTGATGCTTTGCGCCGCAAGCGTTTATGATGATAAAAAAGATTACGATTGTAGTTAGCCGGAGTATTTTATTCATGATGATTTATTGGTTTCAGTTCAGATTTGTACGCTGATCTCATTGTTTTGATTAATAATAAAGACTTCGTTCGTTTGCGTTTCTAATACCTTTTTACCTTCCTTTGTTATTTCAATCCATTCTGTTTTTCCTTCAGTGAGTTTTGCGGAAACTTTATATCCTCCTTCACAAGGTAGGTCATAAAATTCAATATTTTTCCAATGTGGGGGTACACATGGAAAAACTTTTATTCTATTGTTGGAAGATTGGATAAGAAAAGAAATTGTAGCGCAAATAAAGGCACTGTACCCGGTAAGATAATAAGGGAATTTTGGAACCCAATCGCCTTTTTTATTGTCATTGTCTTCATATTCAAAAGCCTCGCAAATGGCAGCACCTGAAGGATCGATATTTTCCAGTACAAAATTTGCCATTTTAAAAGCCTGGTCCTTAAATCCCAGGTATGATTCTGTTAGAGCAAACCAATTAGAAACATAGGTTATCATACCATGCCCTTTATTATTGCGTTTCCATGCTTTGTCTAGGGTTTTACGGGCTTTTGCTGTATCCACTTCATTCAGTAACTCAAGGTACGGGAATGCAAGGCTCATGGGGGCTCGTATTCCAAAATAGCCACCACCTTCTCTGCGCTCATCATCATCTAAATATTCCAGATAATTTTCGTCGTTTTGAGGAATATATATTTGTAAGGCTGTTTTTTCCCATTTATCGGCCAAATCCATATCTTTATTGAGCTTTTTTGCATAAAAGGCAGCCGTTTTTAAATTCCATTTTGCACCCATTATGGCATCTAAAACGGATTTTTCAAGAAGGTTTTCTGACACTGATAAAAGCGGAGGTAAATACCAGTAATGCTCTTCTTTGTCCCACTTTAAAAGTGTACACCACATTTGAGCAGTGCCTTTTAAAACGGGATAAGTATACGTATTTATAAAACTTTCATTTCCCGAATATTTACTTAAAAGGTGAAAAAATGAGGATGCAAATGAGTCAAGATGCCGTTGCCAGTCCCAATGCATGGAATGTTTTCCCAGGGTATGTGAAATTGGGATGTTGTATCCATCAGCAGAAAGCTCATGACCAAAAGCCAGGGCATCTTTATTGTGCTCGGTTACATAGGTGTGCTTTCCTTTATATTCATCTTTGAAATACACATCAATTTCACCTTTTTCGGGAAATAGGGTTTTAAAATTTTGCTTTTGCACTTCTGGTTTATAGTGCCATTTGGCCATCTTTTCGGCTTTATCAAATGCGCCGAGAAAGGTAAATGCAAAAATCCCCCAACCTCCCTGTCCATAAGTAAACGGATGACCGTTCCAGTACGGACTGGGTTTTGAGAACTGGAGTTCAGCAGGTAAAAAATGGTGTGATCCCGATGTGTTATACAATCCAAAAACAGCCCTGTAAAACCATTTGGCGTATTCACTTTCCGGCAGGATAACAGATGCAATTTGATTGTATTCTTTTGCAGAATAATTAATCAGGTTTTCTTTTAGCTCAGAAAAATCCAAATCCCTGTTCACGTTCTCCAGAGACTGGTTGATAAAATCTTCACCATCAAATTGTGTGGTGACACTATAATATATTTCTATGGTTTCATTTTGTGCTGCCGGAAACCGAAGCCGCTTATCCGCTTCAATAATGTATTTGTTTTTTGTTCCCAGGGCAAAGGAGATTTTGGAATATGATTCATCACTATCAAAAAATCCATGCAAACTCTCTTTAAGAGAATGATATGTAAATTGTTTGGAAGGCAAATGTAAATACCAATCGCTACCAATGCCAGCCAGGGGAGTGATTCTCATGCATAGCAGATGTCTGTTTTCCTTAGAAAAGAATATCTCTGATTTGTAACTAACCTTATTAACATCATTCACTTCTGTGGTAAGGATGCCTTCCCTGAGGGTTAACTCGTTTTTAAAATCAGCATTCCTCAGAATTTCTTCTGTGATATCATCATTACTAAACAGAGGTCCGGGCAGTGCCATTCTTGATTCTTCAGTATCCCATACATCAGCAAAGTACAAATTATGAAAACCCAAACCTGATAAATGTGCCAATCCACCCATTTCATTGTTACCCATCTGGTATGGCAGATCCGTAACCTGATATTTTTTTCTTTTGAAATTATATTTTTCGAAAGGAAATTCTTTTCTTTCTCTCATTTGTATAGCTGTTTAA
>JBEPYD010000116.1:0-9911 GCA_041641575.1 Bacteroidales bacterium | reverse complement strand
AGAAGAATAACGCCTTTTGGCACTACGGGGTAAACCACCATGGAACAGAAAATACCATAGTTTTCGCGTAAATCAAAAATGATATTTGTTGCTTCAGGAACTGTACCTGAAAGCATAACCGGAGTAACCGGAGATTCTGTTTTACCCAGGTCAAATCCTTTTTTGCGTAATCCATCCTGTAAAGCATTTACCACCTTCCAAAGATTTTCACGTAAGCTGCTTTCAGATTTCAACAATTCCAGACGTTTTAGTGCACCTATTACCAATGGCATGGGCAATGATTTTGCGAAAATCTGTGAACGCATGTTATATTGCAAAAAGTCTATCACATCTTCATTTCCGGCTACAAACCCACCAATGGATCCCATGGCTTTGGCAAAAGTTCCAAAATAAAGATCTATGCCATCCTGAACACCAAAATGCTCGCCAGCTCCGGCACCTGTTTTACCCATTGTCCCAAATCCATGTGCATCATCAACAAGCAAACGGAAATTGTACTTTTCTTTTAAGGCTACAATTTTATCAAGTTTACCAAGGTCTCCTGACATTCCGAATACCCCTTCAGTAATAACGAGAATACCACCACCGGTTTTCTCTGCAAGCTTTGTTGCGCGGGTCAACTCTAATTCCAGGTTTTCAATGTTATTATGGGGGAAAACATAACGTTTTCCAAGGTGAAGACGCAGACCGTCAAGGATACAGGCGTGCGATTCGGAATCGTAAACAATTACATCATTCCGTCCGGCAATAGAATCAATAATAGAAACCATTCCCTGGTAACCATAATTCAGAAGGTAGGCACTTTCTTTACCTACAAATTCTGCAAGTTTGTTTTCAAGTTCTTCATGTTTGCTGGTTTGTCCTGACATCATGCGCGCACCCATCGGGTAGCCCAATCCGTATTCTTTGGCTGCTTGTTCATCGGCTTTTCTTACTTCCGGATGATTGGCGAGACCAATATAGTTATTTAAGCTCCACGTAAGTACTTCTTTTCCACGAAAAGTCATGCGGGGTTTTATGTCACCCTCGAGTTTCGGAAACATAAAATATCCATGAGCATCTTTTTGGTACTGGCCTAAAGGACCGCGGTTTTTCTTTATTTTATCAAAAATATCCACTTTGCTTATGCTTTATAGGTTAATATATGGGGACAAAAGTACATCTTTTTGTAATTTTAGCAAACATACAACCAATTGAAATAAAATGATGTTAAATTCCGTTAAACATCATAAATTAATTGATGTAAGGTTTTATTATTTGAACTTTATACTGTACTTTTGCACGATGTTTAAAAACATGATAAATAACGAATTGAAAAAAGCTTTTATTATTGTGATGGGGGTAATTCTGTTTGCCTCATGCAGCCAGTATGAAAAGGTGCTTAAGAGCCCCGATCTGGAATGGAAGTATGATAAGGCCATGGAATATTATGCGGATGAGCAATTCACCCGTTCAGCTACTTTATTTGAGCAGTTAATTCCATATACCCGTGGAGCACAGCGTTCCGACAGCATCAACTTCTTTCATGCCATGAGCTATTATAAACAACAGGATTACATTATGGCTGAGCATTATTTTAAAGAATTTACCCGGCAGTTTCCTAAAAATAAATTCGCTGAAGAAGCTGAATATTTGCATGCTTATTGCAATTACCTGATGTCGCCGCGACCCAGCCTTGATCAGAGCAATACCTATGCAGCGATAGAGGCTTTTCAGTTATTTATGATTAAATATCCTCGCAGCGAGAAGGTTCCTGATGCTTTAAAGCTGATTGAAACAATGCGAAACAAGCTGGTGGAAAAATCATTCATGAGTGCTAAACTGTATTTCGACCTTGAAGACTATAAAGCCTCAATTGTTGCCTTGCAAAATAGCCTTAATGAATTTCCCAATACCAAACACCGGGAAGAGATTATGTTTCTCATTCTTAAATCGAGCTACCTGCTGGCACAAAACAGCGTGGTGGAAAAGCAGAAAGAACGTTACCAGAATACGCTTGACGAATATTATTCGTTTATCGCAGAGTTTCCAAACAGCGAATATTTGAATGAAGTGCAGGCAATTCATGAAAGCACTACTGATTATCTTGGCGTGGATCCTACAAATCCCAGTCAGATGAACGCAGAAAAATAACCTTATTAATTTATACAATCCATGGATTATAAGAAGACAAAAGCAGCAGATTCAACTGTTACACTTAACCTGAATAAACTTGATGCCCAGACAGGAAATCTTTATGAAAGTGTAATAATAGCTTCAAAAAGGGCAAATCAGATTTCAGTTGATTTAAAACAGGAATTGAACCGAAAGCTTGAAGAATTTGCCAATTATACAGATAATCTTGAAGAGGTTTTTGAGAATCGGGAGCAGATTGAAATCTCAAAATTCTACGAAAGACTGCCTAAACCCACACTGATGGCACTGCAGGAGTATATGGATGAGGAAATTTATTTCCGCAGACCAGAGGAAGAGGAAGAATCTACCGAAGAACAGCAGTAATTTCTCCCCGCCGGCATGCTCAAAGGTAAAAATATATTACTGGGCGTAACCGGCAGCATTGCTGCCTATAAGGCTGCAATGCTTATCAGGCTTTTAATAAAAGAAGGTGCCGCGGTAAAGGTGCTAATGACACCGCTGGCGAAAGCGTTTATTTCTCCGCTTACCCTGGCCACACTCTCAAAAAACCCCATTTTGGTTGATTTTTTCAATCCGGAAAACGGGGACTGGAATTCTCATGTGGATTTGGGACTTTGGGCAGATACCTATGTTATAGCCCCGGCCACGGCAAATACCATGGGTAAGATGGCCAATGGTATTGCTGACAACCTGTTGCTTACCACCTGGCTTTCCGCACGTTGTCCGGTTTTTGTTGCTCCAGCAATGGACCTTGATATGTTTCTGCATCCTGCAAACCAAAAGAATTTACAAACACTTGCTAATTGGGGATGCCATATTATAGAACCTTCCTCGGGAGAGCTTGCCAGCGGGCTTGAAGGAAAAGGACGCATGCAGGAACCGGAACTTATTCTTAATGAGCTGAAATCCTATTTTGAATCCCAAAATCAGGAATCATTTCAAAATAAATTTGCCGGAAAAAACATACTGATTACTGCCGGACCTACTTATGAACCTATTGATCCTGTTCGTTTTATCGGGAATTATTCTTCTGGTAAGATGGGATATGCCCTTGCAAATGCCTTTGCCGGTGCCGGTGCTCAGGTATCCCTTGTTTCGGGTCCTTCAACAGAAAATGTGTCTCATAAGAACATTCATCTTACAAAAGTAACAACTGCCAGAGAAATGTATGATGCGGCAATAAGTGCATTCCCGGAATGCGATATGGCCATTCTCAATGCTGCCGTTGCTGATTTCACCCCTGTAGCTCGTGCAGCGAGTAAATTAAAACGTAAAGGAAATAACCTGACGATTGAGTTGAAACCCACACAAGATATTGCAGCTAAATTAGGCAAGAACAAGAAAGAAGGACAAATTATCGTCGGATTTGCGCTGGAAACAGACAATGAAATTCAAAATGCTGAAAAGAAACTGATCGCAAAAAATTTGGATGCCATTGTTTTAAATTCTCTGAATGACCCGGGAGCCGGTTTTAACACTGCTACAAATAAAATTTCAATCATCGATAAAAACAATAATATTTATAATTCAGAGTTAAAAGAAAAGAAAATGGTTGCCCAGGATATACTGGATTATATATTCGAACATTTTTTCAATCATAACCATTCTTAAATAATATAACAAAAAGCCTGATCGATTTGAAGAATCAAAAAATTATATATTTTATTGCCGGATTGTTTTTATTTTTGAGCATACATGTGTCCTCCGCATCTGCCCAGGAACTTAAGTGTAATGTACAGGTAGTTTCCAGTCAGATTCAGGGAACTAACCGCCAGATTTTTCAGACTTTACAGAATGCCATTTATGAATTTATGAATACCATGGTTTGGACCAACCATGTATATCAACCCAATGAGCGGATTGAATGCAATATTCTCATAAATTTAACAGAGCAAATCTCTGCAGATGAGTTCAGGGGGAGTATTCAGGTGCAGTCAAACCGACCGGTTTACAATTCCTCGTATAACACCGTACTACTTAATTACCGTGACAACAACTTCCATATCCGGTATGTGGAATTTGAACCACTTGAATTTAATCCAACAACACATATTTCCAATCTTACTTCCGTTCTCGCTTATTATGCCTACATCATTATAGGGATGGATTATGACACTTTTAGCTACAATGGGGGTGATGAATATTTCAGCATTGCTGAGAACATCGTTACCAATGCACAAAATGCACCTGAAAGTGGCTGGAAACCTTTTGATGCAAAAAGTAACCGAAACAGGTATTGGCTGGTAACGAATATTCTGGATGCTGATTATGAACCATTACGCGAATTTTATTACCGCTATCACCGTCAGGGATTGGATGTTATGAATAAAGAAGTGAACCAGGGCCGTGAAGAAATTACGGAGAGTCTGGATCTTTTGCAGGAAGTTTTTCGTGAAAAACCAGACCCTTTTATGCATTATCTTCAGGTAGTGATGGATGCCAAAGGAGATGAAATAATCAAGGTATATTCAGAGGCTAACCCTGAAGAAAAATCCCGCGCTGTTACCATTCTCTCAGAAATTGACCCCTCAAACGCCACAAAATACCAGGCTATAAATAAATAGTGCTATCCGCTGTTTCCTATCCTATTTTTAGTTAATTTTACCTTTTTAGAAAAGGTTTAACATATATATTAGGGTATGCTTACATCACTCTTTATCAGGAATTATGCCCTGATTGACGAGATAAATGCAGACTTACAAGGCGGACTTAACATTATTACAGGCGAAACGGGTGCGGGTAAATCCATTCTACTGGGTGCACTTTCCCTGATTCTTGGAAACCGGGCCGATATTTCATCCCTGCGAAACCAGGAGGAAAAATGCATTGTGGAAGGCGAATTCCTGATTAAGGATTACCATCTGCAGGATATCTTCAGCAAACATGAACTGGATTATGATGATATTGCCGTTTTCCGTCGGGAAATAACCCCGTCAGGCAAATCCAGGGCTTTTATTAACGATACGCCAGTAAACCTTCATGCCATGAAATCTATTGGCGAGAGGTTAATTGATATCCACTCCCAGCACCAAAATCTGTTAATTAGTGATTCAACTTTCCAGTTGAACGTGGTGGATGCCCGTGCGCAGAATCATCAATTTCTTAAGGCTTATGAAGCTGATTATAGCAATTATCGCAAATTAAGTCGAGAGCTTGCGGAATTGCAGTCGCAGGCTACAAAAGGGCAGGAGGAGATGGATTATCTCCAGTTTAGATTTTTAGAACTGGAAAAGGCAAAATTGAAGCCCGGCGAAGAGGAAGCTTTAGAAGAAGAACTGGAGCAGCTTTCACATGCCGGAGAAATCAAAAGCATTTTTCTGGAAGTTTCACAATCCCTTGATGATGAAGAAAGAGGTGTTTTACCTTCTTTGAAAAACCTCAGGAATCATCTTCAAAAAATTAGTGGTTTTCATGCATCTGCAAAGGAATTTGAAGATAGAATTTATTCTGCTTTTCTTGATTTGCAGGACATTGCTGGTGAAGCGTCAAACCTGGAAGCAGAAACAGATGTTGATCCGCAAAGGCAGGAATTTGTAAATGAGCGACTTTCCCTGTTTTTTGATTTGAAAAAGAAACATGGGGTTGATAGTGTAGAGCAGCTGATATCAATAAGGGATCGTTTAGATGAAGAATTGGGAAACCTTACCACCTTTGATGCGCGGATAGAAAATTTAACTTCTGCTTTGGAAAAGATAAGATTTGATTTATCAGCAAAAGCTAAAAAACTTACTGAAAGCAGGAAAAGGTCGATTCCGGAAATACAGGAAAAAGTATCCGAAACACTTAAATTGATGGGTATACCCAATGCCCGGTTTTCGATTTCTATTAAAGAAACGGATAAATTCCAACCTACCGGAAAAGACGAAGTTGTTTTTCTGTTTAGCGCCAATAAACAGGCCGACCTTCAGGATATTTCCAAAGTAGCTTCCGGTGGGGAGGTATCCAGACTAATGCTCACCATTAAATGGCTTGTTTCATCATCACTCTCAATGCCTACCATCATATTTGATGAGATTGATACCGGTGTTTCGGGAGAAGTGGCGCATAAGGTGGGACAGATTATGCAGGATATGGCAAAAAAATGCCAGGTGTTTAGTATTACCCATCTGCCGCAGGTGGCCGGGAAAGGAGATCATCATTATAAAGTATTTAAAGAAGACACTGATACTGCCACCCATACACGCTTAAAGAAATTATCGAGGGATGACAGGCTTACTGAAATTGCTACCATGTTAAGCGGCGACAGGCTCACTGATGCGGCTATGGAAAATGCACGACACCTGCTGAATATCTAGTAAATGCAACAAAGAAGTTAGGGTTATCTTTCAGTCACAACCCGTAAATTTCAATTTTCTTATGTCTATTTAGACTAATTAATTTTAATTTTCGCTGCTTGTTTAAATCGGTTCGTGTATATTTGCACCCGTAAAATCTAATAATATTATGGCATATAATTTACTGAAAGGAAAAAAAGGAATCATATTTGGAGCTCTCAACGACCAGTCAATTGCCTGGAAAGTTGCTGAAAAAGCACATGAAGAAGGAGCTGAATTCGTGCTCTCAAATGCTCCGGTGGCCCTAAGAATGGGCACAATAAAAGATCTGGCTGCCAAAACCAACAGCCTTGTTGTACCTGCAGACGCTACCAACATAGACGATTTAACTGAATTGGTGAAGTCTGCACTCGAAAAGTTCGGTGGCAAGTTTGACTTTGTTTTACATTCTATTGGGATGTCGCCGAACGTGCGTAAAGGTCTTACCTATGACAACATAGAATACAATAACTATATGAAAACGCTTGACATTTCTGCCATGTCTTTTCATAAAGTGTTGCAGGTTTGCCGTCATTTAGATGCGATTAATGATTGGGGTAGTGTTGTGGCACTCTCTTATGTAGCTGCACAGCGTACCCTTTATGGTTACAACGATATGGCAGATGCAAAAGCCATGTTGGAATCCATTGCACGCAGTTTTGGTTACATTTACGGACGCGATAAAAAAATAAGGATCAATACGGTTTCTCAGTCCCCGACAAAAACAACTGCCGGAAGTGGGGTTAAAGGTTTTGATTCATTACTTGATTTTACTGAGCGGCAATCACCTTTAGGGAATGCCACTGCTGATGAATGTGCAGATTACTGCATTACCTTATTTTCTGACTTAACCAAAAAAGTTACCATGCAAAACCTTTTTCACGATGGAGGATTTTCAAGCATGGGCATGAGCTTACGTGCAATGTCTCAGTACAACAAAAGCTTTGAAGAATGTCAGTAAAATGAATTGATCATGGATTGTCTGCAAACGTAACGCCTTATGGTCGTATATTAAATCCATAATCATATTTTGAGGCTGTCCGAAAAGACAGTCTCTTTTTTTTTGCAACACTCTATTTGGCGCAAGTCTTTTCGACTTGTGCCTATACAAAAAAACATGCAGAAGTCGGTTGAAACGCACGAGTGAAAAACACTCGCGCTATAGGTGGTGATGCAAAGGAATCTGGAAGCCATTCAAAATGCCGCAAGTCTTTTCAACTTGTGCCAGCACTAAAAATTACCAGGAAATATTATTTTTGCCGCTAAAACCTTAAAATATGCTATCAGTTATAGTTTTAGTTTTGCTGTATCTTATACTTCCCGCAGGAATTTTATACCTGTGCAAAAAAGTCCCTGTTTTAAATAAGATAGGTGCCATTGTTATTGCTTACATTATTGGTTTGATAGCCGGCAACATTGGTGTTTTACCGGATGATGCTCACCAGGTACAGGATATGTTGACCACGATTACCATTCCATTGGCACTACCATTGCTGCTTTTTTCGGCCAATGTGAAGTCATGGTTAGGTATAGCCCGCACAACCTTTCTTTCCATGATCTTAGGGGTTGCTGGTTTGATCATCATGGTAATTACCGGATTTTTTATTTTTGGAAACCAGATGGATGAAACATGGAAAATTGCCGGCATGCTGGTGGGTGTTTATACAGGAGGTACGCCAAATCTGGCTTCCATTCAAACGGCACTTGAAGTTGATAATGCAGTGTACATTATCACCCATACCTATGACATGGTATTATCTGCAGTTTTTTTACTTTTTGTAATATCTGTCGGGCAGCGCTTTATTGGCTTTTTCCTGCGTCCATTTCCAAAAGAAATGAAAACCACCAATGTTCAGGATCCTTTAACAGCAGGAAATACCGGGTATGAAAACATTTTCAGTAAACCAATTCTCAAACCCCTTCTTATTGCATTTCTGGCTGCTGTTATTATTTTTGCCATTGGAGGGCTGTCTTCCATGCTGGCCCCGGAGAGCTTTTCTACCATGACTGCCATTCTGGTAATTACAACCCTTGGAATTGCAGCATCGCTAATACCCAAATTAAATAAAACTGAGAAAACATTTGAAGCAGGCATGTACTTTATCCTTATTTTTAGTCTTGCTGTGGCTTCCATGGCCGATATTAAATCCTTCCAACACATGGCTCCCCAGCTGTTTTATTATATCTCATATGTCCTTTTTGGAACTTTGATACTGCATATTGGATTATCCAAAATATTTAAGGTTGATACCGATACCCTTTTAGTAACTTCCACAGCCTTAATTTGCAGTCCTCCCTTTGTGCCAATGGTAGCAGGGGCCCTTAAAAACCGGCAAATTGTACTTTCCGGACTTTCTATTGGCATCATCGGGTATGCCGTGGGGAATTATATCGGCATTGCCATAGCCTATTTCTTGAAATAGGACTAAAATCCTGATAAGTCCATGGTAACCGTAGGTATGAGCAGCAAAAATCCTGTGATGAGTAAAATTACCATTAAAGGCGTTATCCATTTCACCCACTTTTCGTAAGGAATTTTAGCCACACCCAAAACGCCAATTAACACTCCGGAAGTGGGGATGATCATATTCGTAAAGCCGTCTCCAAATTGGAACGCCATTACGGTGGCTTGCCTGGAAACTCCTATCAGATCAGAAAATTGCGACATCATGGGCATGGTAAGCGCTGCTTTTCCAGATCCGGAGGGGATTACAGTATTCAAAATGGTTTGAAAAATATACATCATGCCTACGGAGCCCACGCGTCCCATTTCACTCATGCCACTTGAAATGGCATACAGTAAGGTGTCAATGATATTACCATTTTCGAGAATTACAATAATTCCGGCGGCAAGCCCTACTACCAATGCAGCAGATAAGATATCCGCGGCCCCGGTAATAAAGAGAGAAGTAATTTTATTGGCATGATAATTCATGGCCACACCGGAAACCAGTCCCATAAAAAGGAAAAGCGTAGCAATTTCTTTTACATACCAGCCATACCCCATTACCCCGATGATGAGGAAGAGTATGGTAAAGCCCAGGATAGTCAGGATGAAGTACTGAATATTTTTGCGAAGGCTGAAAATACCAGTAATAGCGAAGAGAATGGCGATTATGGGAAGTACCATAAAAGTAACACTGCTGTTTCCCACTGTAAGTGTGGTAACCGGATATAAAAAGGCAGCTCCCGCAAGGATAGCGAGAATAATAGCATAAACCACCCAGCCTGCCGTCCCGGATTTATCCCCAATGGTGGTTTCTGTATTTTCATTTTTGGACCTCCAGTACTCATCATCTACGTAAACGATTGAGCTTTTTGGATTCTTTCTGATCTTTTTGGCATACCAAAGCACATAGCTTATGCCAATAATATTGATTACAACCCAACAGAATAATCGATATTCAATTCCTGAAAATAATGGGATTTGAGATAGCCCCTGGGCAATACCAATGGTAAATG
>JBEPYD010000115.1:0-9946 GCA_041641575.1 Bacteroidales bacterium | reverse complement strand
AAACAGGAGCCTGTAAAGAGCAGGGGAGTATCATAATTGATTCGAAAGGGTGATATATGAGGGAATATTTCTGTTCTAAAAGTATCCATCTGATTTACTCTTTGCAGTCAGGGAAGGAAGTTCCTGAAACCATTGCATGATAAATGCAAAGATACGATCATTTTCCTTTTCATGATGGAGTTCGTGATATAATCCCTTCCATAACTTAAACTGTGTGCGAAAGCCTGCATTTTTAACAAAACTACTGCTGGCGTGAGCGGAGGTGATTTTGTCGTGGCTACCATGCATGAGTAACATCGGGGTGTTTATTTTATGAATGCTGCGCATGGCATATTCGCCCGCATCTTTTGCTTCAAGATAAAGCCGTGCCCCTATTTTATCATGTACCAACGGATCGGCTTTATAGTCGTGTATTACTTTATCAATATGAGAAAGATGTTCCGGATTGAGCCTTGTTGGAGCAGTATACGAGGGAAAAAGTCTGGTAATAATTTTCGCCAGGAGAAGTTCAGCTTTACCAGGATTTCGGGCCAGCCTTAGCCAGGGGCTGGTAACAATTATGCCTGAAATGCACGGCCGGTATACAAGTGCATAATTAAGTGCAATATTTCCACCCAGGCTATGGCCGTAAATAATCAACGGAACCAACGGGAATAATTCCTCTGTTTTTTTGTGCAGCATGTTTATGTCCTGCAACAAAAGTTGGTAAGATTTGGCATACCCTCTTTTCCCTTCAGACCTGCCATGCCCCCGGTAATCAATACTGGTTACAGCATATCCTTCGTTAATAAAACGCTGCACCCACTGCTGGTATCGCGAGCTATGTTCGCCAAGCCCGTGAACAAGCAGAATTACTGCTTTAGGAGATTGTTCATTCCTCCATACCTGGCCGTAAAGTTTTAAGTTATCAACTGCATTTAATTGAATTTCCCTATGTTCCATCAGGCAATTAACATTTATTAATCGTTAATTTAATGTAAAAATAAAGTAAATTATCCTAATTTTCACCTAATCACCTGAATAACATTATAAAGAGCGGTAATATTTGTACTTGTTTATTTATTCAATAATTTTGTTCCTTAAAACAGAATATGCAAAAAACCATTACAATTTCTACCGATAAACATGAAGGTTTGTATGATATTACTGCTCATGTGGAAAAAGTTGTGCAGGAAAGCAAAGTAAAAAACGGGCTTGTATCGGTTTATGTACAGGGCGCAACTGCTGGTATTATGATACAGGAAAACTGGGATCAGTCTGTACAGAATGATGTTGTTACACTTTTTCGTAAACTAATACCTTCCGGTATTTGGGAGCATGACGCGCAAGATAATAATGGAGACTCTCACTTAAAAGCCGGAATCGTTGGCCCCAGTGAAACCATTCCTTTGCTCAATGGTACCATGGGATTATCTACCTGGCAAAATATTTTCTTGTGTGAATTTGATGGACCCCGGTCAAAAAGATCAGTTGTGGTAACAGTGTTAGCGCTTACCTGAGTGCTTTTTATCCTCATGTTTTTCAAGCGCCTCTATATTTTTACGAATGCCTCTTAAACCCGCCCGGCGTACAGGTGAATCTTCAAAAATTCTTTTAAAAGGATTGCTGGTAAGGTTTTCCCAGTCATTCCTGTCCATGTTCAAAATGGTTTCATAAGGCAGTAATTCCGGCTCTGAAGAAAGCGGCGCATGCTTGTTATACGGACAAACATCCTGGCAAATATCACACCCGAACACATATCCTTCCATGTTTGGCTTCAATTCATCCGGCACTGGATCTTTTGTCTCAATGGTCTGGTACGAAATACATTTTGTAGCATCCAGCTCTCTTGGCCCGATGATGGCATCAGTAGGACAGGCATCAATACAGCGGGTGCATCCGCCGCAATGGTCGCGGGTGTAGGGTTCATCATATTCCAGTTCAGCATCAGTTACCAGTGCACCGATAAAATACCACGAACCCGTGCCTAAATGAATGAGCATAGTGTTCTTTCCAATCCATCCAAGGCCGGCATTTACTGCCCATGCCCGGTCGAGCATGGGGGCTGAATCAACAAAAGGTCTGCCCTCAGTTCCAGGATGAATGGTTTGCAGGTATCGTAAAAGAAATTTTAATTTTCTTTTGATTACAATATGATAATCTTTTCCAAGGGCGTACTTGCTTACCTTTGGAGCATTGGAATGTTTCTGTATTGTTGAGGGTAAATAGTTGAGTAAAACAGATACCACAGATTTGGCACCCGGCACCAAAACGGATGGATCCAGTCTTTTTTCAAGGTGCTGCTCCATGTATGCCATCTTTCCATGATGTCCGTTCTGAAGCCATTCTTTCAAGGCAGATTCATCTTTCTCAGATACCCGGCTGGCGGGTGCAATACCACAGAAATCGAAGCCCAGATCAGCAGCTTTTTTCTTTAGAAGTTTTGTGAGGTTTTCTTTATCCGGCACATGCATGTTTTACATAAAACCAAGCTCCAGCATGGCCTCTTCAGACATCATATCTTTGGTCCATGGCGGGTCAAATACCAACACTACATCTGCTTCGGAAACCCCTTCAATACCATTGATTTTCTGGTGCACTTCGGCCAGTAATTCATCAGCCATCGGGCAATTGGGAGCAGTAAGTGTCATGGTTACTTTTGCCTTGAAATCATCATCAATATCCACGTTATAGATAAGGCCAAGATCATAAATATTTACAGGAATTTCCGGGTCAAATATATTTTTCAGTACCCGGACGATTTCCGTTTCTATCTGCAGTTTTGTTAAACTATTTTTTTCCATAATTAATGGGTTTTAAAATTAACTTACGATGAGGCTTTGCTGCCTTTGGCTTCGTAAGCGATGGCATAAAGCCGCATTTGTTTTATCATGGCTAACAAGCCATTTGAGCGTGTGGGCGAAAGATTTTCTTTTAATCCTATTTCATCAATAAAGTACAAATCGCTATGGGCAATTTCATGAGGGGTGCGTCCGGAGAGCACCCTGATAAGCAATGCTACAATACCTTTGGTAATTATGGCGTCGCTATCAGCGGTGTATGTTAATTTGTCACCTTCCATTTCGGCATGCAACCATACCTTTGACTGGCAGCCGGAAATTGCATATTCATCCGTTTTGTATTTTGCATCAATCATGGGAATTTCCTTGCTGATCTCAATCAGGTAGTTATATTTATCCATCCAGTCATCAAATGCGGAAAATTCCTCAATTATCTCATCCTGGGCTTCCTTTAATGTCATATCAGTCTTTTCTATGTTAAACAATTCATGTAACCAGAAGTTGCATCAGTTTAAATGATGCTGGTTATCTTATGCAAAGTTACCCAAAGTTTATTAATCCATCAATGCCAATAGCGGGTAAGGTCAACCAAACATCATTTTTACCTGTTCCACACCTTTTATAAAAATATCAATTTCTTCTTTTGTATTATAAAATGCCAGGGAGGCCCTTATGGTGCCCTCAATGCCAAATTGTTGCATAAGCGGCTGGGTGCAATGGGTTCCGGTACGTACAGCTATACCCAATTTGTCCAGTATCATACCCGCATCATAAAAATGTATGTTATCGAGTAAAAAGGAAAAGGTAGCAATTTTTTCCGGGGCGGTTCCGTACAACTTAATACCTTCCAATTGACTCATTTTTTTTATCATGTAATCCCTCAGCTCGTTTTCCCATGCCTGGATATTTTCAAGCCCTAAATTCTGTAAATATTGTATAGCGGTGGAAAGACCTGCTGCGCCAATATAATTTGTAGTTCCGGCCTCAAATTTAAAGGGTATCTCGTTGTATGTGGTTTTTTCAAATGTAACTTTGTCTACCATGTCGCCTCCTCCCTGGTAGGGTGGCAGCTCTTCCAGCCATTTTTCCTTGCCGTAAAGCACACCTATGCCGGTTGGTGCATAAATTTTATGTCCTGAAAAAACATAAAAGTCGCAATCAATATCCTGTACATCTATTGTCAGATGCTGCACGGCCTGGGCTCCATCCAGTAAAACAGGTACATCATGATGATGAGCAACGGCTACAATTTTTTTTACATCATTTATGGTTCCCAATGCATTGGATACATGATTGATGGCTACGAGTTTTGTTTTCTCATTAAAGAGCGGTTCCAGTTGATCATAATCTAAGGCTCCCTCCGGGGTAACGGGTAATACCCTGATTTTGGCATTTTTACGTTGTGCCATCATTTGCCAGGGCACCAGGTTGGCATGATGCTCCATGCCGGAAATGATAATCTCATCTCCGGGATTTATATATTTTTCACCAAAGCTGAAAGCCAGCAGGTTTATTGACCCTGTAGCTCCCGAGGTAAAAATAATTTCCTTTTTATCGGCAGCATTCAAATAATCAGATACTGTTTGCCGTGCATTTTCATATACATTGGTCATTTCGCCACTTAAAAAGTGTACGCCCCGGTGAATGCTGCTATTTTCTTTTTCGTAAATACTGCTGAGGCGGTTGATAACGGCTTTTGGCTTCTGTGTAGTAGCGCCGTTATCAAAATATATCAATGGTTTTTTATGAACCTTTCCGGAAAGTACAGGAAAATCTTCACGAATTTTTTCAATGTTTAAGGTCACGTCTCTCTGTTTATTATCCACAATGCATGGCGCAATTATTACACCTTGAAAGCTCACCACGGAATCTTTTGTTTACCAATTCATCAATACGGTCAAGCAGCGGTTCCACTTTTATTTTGCCTATCACTTCATGGGCATATGCATACATCATCAGTAACCGGGCTTCTTTATGGCTAATGCCTCTGGAGCGCATGTAAAACAAGGCGTTTTCATCAAGTTGGCCAACAGTGGCACCATGGCTGCATTTAACATCATCAGCATATATTTCCAGCTGGGGTTTGGTATGCATTTTTGCGTCTTTTGTGAGCAAAAGGTTGCTGTTTTTCTGAAAAGCGGCGGTTTTCTGGGCATCTTGCTTTACGTGGATACGACCATTGAAAGCGCCGGTTGAAAAATCGTCGAGCACACCTTTATATAACTGATTACTTGTGCAATGGGGTGCATGATGCTCAATCACAGTAAAACTATCCACATGCTGTCCGCCATCTGCTACATAAAGTCCAAAGGCATCGTTATGTGCCTGTTCATCAAGCAGTTCAACTTTAAGGTTATTTCTGATAAGCCCACCATGCAATGAAATAGTATTGCGGGTGACATTGCTGTGTTTTTGTTGCTTTATAAAGATATTTGAAAGTTGTACACAACCATTATGTTCATTCTGGATATTTGCAATATCGATGTGTGCATTTTCTTCAGCGAAAATCTCGGTAACACTGTTGGTTAGAAAATCCCGGGCTGACAGTGAATGATCACAGATAACTAACCTGGATTGTGCATTTTTACCTGTAATAAAAAGGTTCCGGTGCTGGATCAGCCTGTCTTCATCTGCCAAAGCAATGTTGATAATCTGAATGGGTTTGTCAGGTATAACATTATCCGGCACATAAATAAACAAACCGTCCTGGGCAAAGGCAGTATTCAGAGATACCAGTCCATCTTTTTCCATGTCGGCAGCCTTTCCGTAATATTTTTCAAACAGTTCAGGATACTCACGCGCAGCTTTTTGCAAACTACCGGCAATAATCCCTCCCGGCAGCTTTTTCAGTGGTCCGTCTTCAGAAAAATAAAAGCCGTTTACCAATAAAAGCACGTGCGTATCGAGTGAGGGAATATCGCATTTAAAAATTTCTTCTACACCAAGTTTTAGATTATCAGGGGTAAAGCGGGTTTTATATCCTTTCCTGAAAAAAGGTTCCAGGTTGGTGTACTTGTAGTCTTCGCTTCTGTATACAGGAATGCCTGTATTCTTGAAAATTTCAATGGCCTGTTGCCGGTACCGGTTAATGGTACTGGTGGAGGATGAGGTTAGCACATCGTAATTATCCTCAAAAATTCCATATAACTGGTCATTGACATTTATATCTTTGGTTATAACATCCATAATCTCAAACATTAATTGTTAAACAGCCAGTTCTTCCTTAATCCAGTCATAGCCTCTTTTTTCAAGTTCAAGGGCCAGCTCTTTTCCGGCTGACTTTACTATTCTCCCTTTGTACAACACATGCACAAAATCCGGAACGATAAAATCAAGCAGGCGCTGGTAGTGGGTAATAACAATGGTTGCATTTTCCGGTGTTTTTAACTTGTTTACACCATTAGCCACAATCCGCAATGCATCAATGTCCAGTCCGGAATCGGTTTCATCTAAAATAGCAAGTTCTGGTTTCAGCATTGCCATTTGAAAGATTTCATTTTTCTTCTTTTCACCGCCGGAGAAACCTTCATTCACACTTCTGTTGGTAAGTTTTGAGTCAATTTCAACCAGCTCTTTTTTCTGGCGCATCAGTTTAAGAAAATCGCTTGCAGAAAGTCTTTCTTCACCCCGGTGCTTGCGCTGTTCGTTAATGGCTGTTTTCATAAAATTCACCATACTTACACCCGGTATTTCCACCGGATATTGAAAACCAAGAAACATCCCTTCACGGGCCCTGTCTTCGGGTGACATATCAAACAGGTTCTTGTTTTTAAAAAGAACCTCACCGTGGGTTATTTCAAAGATTTCGCGACCGGCAAGTGCTCCTGCCAGGGTACTTTTTCCGGAACCATTTGGTCCCATAATGGCATGTACTTCACCCGGCTTCACCTCCAGGTTAATTCCCTGAAGAATTTCTTTACCTTCTACTTCTACTTTAAGATCTTTTATAGATAGCATTTTTGTATTTTTTTTGTTTATGATTTTAACCTACGCTGCCTTCGAGTGAAATCTGCAGCAGTTTTTGTGCTTCTACGGCAAATTCCATAGGCAATTGATTTATCACTTCCTTTGCATATCCATTCACTATTAAGCCAATGGCATCTTCTGTTTCAATTCCCCGCTGGTTACAATAAAATATTTGCTCTTCACCGATTTTTGAAGTTGTTGCCTCATGTTCCACAATGGCAGTATCATTATCCACTTCAATATAAGGGAATGTATGCGCACCACAACGGTCACCCAGCAACATCGAATCGCACTGAGAAAAGTTACGGGCATTTTCAGCACCTTTGAGCACTTTTACCAGCCCACGATAGCTATTCTGGCTTTTGCCTGCAGAAATTCCTTTTGAAATAATGGTGCTGCGGGTATTTTTTCCGATATGGATCATTTTTGTTCCCGTATCGGCCTGCTGGTAATTATTTGTTACAGCTACAGAGTAAAACTCTGCAGTACTGTTATGTCCGCGGAGGATACAACTCGGATATTTCCACGTAACGGCAGAGCCGGTCTCCACCTGTGTCCAGGAAATTTTTGAATTATTCCCCTTACAGATCCCGCGTTTGGTAACAAAATTATATACTCCGCCTTTCCCGTTTTTATCTCCTGGATACCAGTTCTGAACGGTGCTGTATTTCACTTCAGCATTCTCCAGCGCCACAATTTCCACCACGGCAGCATGCAGTTGATTTTCATCGCGCATGGGGGCTGTGCAGCCTTCCAGGTAACTAACGTAACTGTCATCTTCAGCAATGATAAGCGTACGCTCGAACTGGCCTGTGTTGGCTGCATTTATCCGGAAGTAGGTGGAGAGTTCCATGGGGCAGCGCACACCTTTTGGTATGTAACAAAAAGAACCATCACTGAAAACAGCGGAATTAAGTGTGGCATAAAAATTATCGGAATAGGGCACTACAGAACCCAGGTATTTTTTTACAAGGTCAGGATGATTGTGAACTGCTTCACTAAAAGAACAGAAAATAATACCTCTTTCAGCAAGTGTTTCCTGAAAAGTGGTTTTCACGGATACACTATCAAGAACAGCATCAACAGCAACACCGGAAAGACGTTTTTGCTCATCGAGAGGAATACCCAGTTTCTCAAATGTGGCTTTAATTTCCGGGTCCAGATCGTCCAGACTTTCAAGTTTCATCTTTTGTTTGGGTGCAGCGTAATAAATAATATCCTGAAACTTTATAGGGGGTATTTTCAGGTGTGCCCAGTCTGGTTTTTTCATTGTTTTCCAGTGCTCATAGGCTTTTAACCTGAAATCAAGCATAAATTGAGGCTCTTTCTTCTTCTTAGAGATCATTCTTACCACATCCTCACTGAGGCCTTTGGGTAAAATATCCATCTCAAGATTTGAGTAAAAACCAAATTTATATTCGCCTTGTGTTACTTCGTCTAATATTTTATTTTGATCGTTTGCCATATTGTGTATTGTTTTAACAAATAATACCTAAAGTGCGTTGATTTTGTTCATTTATTTAGACTTGATATAAATAGACAAAGGTAACAATTCTTTCACTTTTGAGCAATATAAATAAGGAAAGATATTTTGCAGGCAATCCCTTATTATATGTGGGTTTTTATTGCGTTTTCATAATATGGAGCAACCACTTTTTGAAACATCGTTGAACAGAGTCTTTGATACTGCACATCTACATCAGATAAATGGTAAAATCAGATTGGGCTAAAATGAATGATCCCTGCTAATTTTAAAAATGTTCATCACCATATTTTAATATGCTTGTTTCTTTAGAAATGCATTAGAATAATGATAAATATAATTAAAATACAACTAATTACGATACAAATGTAAGCATTTAAAAGTAAAATAAAGCAATTTATTATTTCAATTATCAGGGATTTCATGTTTTCTCATTTGGATAAAATTGATGAACTTTGCATAAAATTATGTACTATGAATGAAAATAAAGGCCTTACGCCACTGTCGGAGCTGGGTGAATTTGGATTAATTGATTTGCTTACCAAAGATATTGTAGTTGAGAATGATAGCTCTGTAATGGGAGTAGGAGATGATGCCGCTGTATTGAATTATAAAGACAAACAAGTGCTGGTTACCAGCGATATGCTTATGGAGGGCATTCACTTTAACCTGATGTATACCCCCCTGAAGCATTTGGGTTATAAAGCAATAATTGTTAATCTTTCTGATGTTTATGCCATGAACGGCATCCCTAAACAGGTGGTGGTATCAATTGCTGTTTCATCTAAATTTGCCGTGGAGCATTTAAAAGAATTATATGAAGGAATATATCTTGCTTGTCGCGAACACGGGGTAGACCTTGTGGGTGGAGATACGACCAGTTCTTTAACAGGGCTTGCAATATCTGTTACCGCCATGGGAGAAGTTGCCAAAGAGCGGGTGGTATATCGGTCAGGAGCTAAAATGAATGATCTGATATGTGTTTCGGGCAATCTGGGCGCAGCCTATCTTGGTTTACAAATACTTGAGCGCGAGAATAAAATATTTGCTGAGAATAAAGCCGTTCAACCAGAATTAAAAGGATACGATTATGTGTTGGCACGGCAGTTAAAACCCGCTGCCAGAGGCGATATTGTGAGGATGCTTGAGAAGAAAAACCTGCTGCCCACAGCCATGATTGATGTATCTGATGGCTTGTCGTCCGAATTGCTGCATATCTGCAATAAAAGCGAATCGGGTTGCGCTGTTTATCTTGATAAGCTGCCCTTTGATCAGGAAACTTTACGTGTGGCTGATGAGTTAAACCTTGATCCCACTACCTGCGCATTAAATGGTGGAGAGGATTATGAGTTACTATTCACTGCAAGTTTATCTGATTACGATTCACTGGCGGCAGAGCCTTCCGTTCGTATTATCGGTCATATAACTGATAAAGCAGAAGGAACACACATCATAGCTGGTGAGGATAAGAAAATTCCACTTACAGCCCAGGGATGGAATCCTGTGGGAAAGGATAAATAGTGGTTACTCATCAACCATAGTTGTTGTAGCGCAGAAACAAAGGCTGCCTGCAAAGCAGGGTGTTTGTAAGGAAAGTTCGAATTCAAAGCGTGTCCCGCAAACCATGCCGGGGTTCGTGAAGATGACGCAGTAGACTTTTAGGCCGGACACTAACCAAATCAGGCAGGGGTTTGGGTTTTATGTATCATTAAAAAGT
>JBEPYD010000114.1:0-9960 GCA_041641575.1 Bacteroidales bacterium | reverse complement strand
TCGATCGCTGGCTTCAGCCCCTCTGGTGGCAAAAAATCATCCATACCTGAAGGAGAGTATGAACCACCATTTCTAAATTTTTTTAGAATTATATTTCAATACTTCAGCAAGCCCTTTTAGTTTGCCTTATTTGTGGGATTTCAACAATATCTTTCCTTATTGAAAATATGTTTGCTTTTTCTCCCATAAACATCTTCTGTTGTGTTTAATTTAAACCAGGATGCTTCTTCTTATAAAAGAATTCGTTTCTTTACAACATTGTAAACAAAACAATTCTTTTTTTGAAAAAAATTATTCACATTTACCGATACCTGAATATTGATGTCATTGCCGGAGCTCTTGCGGGGTTGTATTTCGCTTCCCGTTTGATATCTGTAAACATTAGCTTGTATGTTTACATTCTTCTGGCAATTGCTGTTTATCTGATCTATCTGATTGACCATTTTTACGATGCCTTTTATGCAGGTATCGCAGATACTGCAAGAAATCAATTTTACCGAAAACACCGGAAACCAATACTAATCAGTGGCATTATACTCTTTTTAGCCGGCCTCGTTTTAATTTTTAAAATACCCACTTCTGTTCTGGTAGCCGGGGTAATCATTTCTGCACTCAGCGTACTCTATTTTACAGGGGTTTATTATGCTGGCCACAAGAAATGGTTTTTAAAAGAAATATTTATCGCCATTATTTATACCCTGGCTCTTTGGGGCATTCCCCTTTTTGAGGCAGAAGAAGTTCATCTAAAACTGTTATTGCCAGTTATTATTCCCTATTTTCTGCTTGTTCTTATAAATATTTTAATTTTTTCATATTTTCAATACAACGAAGACCGGTTGGCGAATAAAAATTCAATTGTACAACTACTAAAAAAGAAAAGGTCAAAGAACATGATCCTTCTTTTGTGCGCATCAGTAATTATGTTACTAATTCCGGGAAATTTTTTCTTTGAAAAGATACTCAGCCGGGGAATTGTTTTTCTATATTTTATTATGAGCCTGATTATGAGCTGGGTATTAAGAGAGGAGCAAGTTTTTAACCGGCATGAAAGATATGCCTATGCTACTGATGCTGTATTTTTCCTCCCTTTTCTCGCCGCACTTCTTTTATAATCTGTTTTTTATGATTCAATTTTTATGGATGCCCCAGAATGATTATATTTGTGGGTAATCCAATTATAAAAGATTATTTACAACTGGATGGAAATCAACACAGTTTGCATTTTTAACCGTCATCAAAAGCGCCGAAAATTGTTGATAACATGTTAATAACTACAGTAAGAATGTTTACAAAACAAGGTTAGTGCAAAAATCTCTTTAGATGAATAACCCTAACTTTGACATCCGGTAAAATTCATTTACTACAAAATCCAATTAATAGAATGGCAAAAGTAATTGCACTTGCAAATCAAAAAGGAGGCGTTGGAAAAACCACCACAGCCATTAATCTGGCTGCGAGCCTGGCAATATTAGAAAAAAAGGTGTTACTCATTGATGCAGATCCGCAGGCAAATGCCACCTCTGGTCTGGGCTTTGATATCCGCACCATCAAAACCAGTATCTACGAATGCCTGGTAGATGATTCTGATCCCAATGATATCATATTAAACTGTGAAATTGAAGTCCTGGATCTTATCCCTTCGCATATAGATCTGGTAGGTGCCGAAATTGAGATGCTCAATATGCCTAACCGCGAGAAGGTATTGAAAAGCGTAATAGGTAAAATTTCAAACAATTATGATTATGTCCTCATTGATTGTTCACCCTCGCTTGGCTTAATTACAGTGAACGCATTAACGGCAGCGGATTCTGTGCTAATACCAGTGCAATGCGAATATTTCGCTCTTGAAGGTTTGGGTAAATTATTAAATACCATTAAGATCATTCAAAATAGGCTGAATCCTGAATTAGTAATTGAAGGTTTTCTGCTGACAATGTATGATTCACGCCTGCGCCTTGGCAACCAGGTAGTTGATGAGGTGAAGAAACATTTTGAAGATATGGTATTTGAAACCATTATTCAACGAAATGTAAAAGTAAGTGAATCACCAAGTTTTGGTAAACCCGTTATTATGTATGATGCTGAATCAAAAGGTGCGATCAACCATTTGAACCTGGCGCGTGAAATCCTGCAGAAAAACGAGGAAACTGCCATGAGCAATTCTGAAAAAGTAGTAGAGTAATAAATAACAGTAGTATATTTAATAAAACTATGGCAAAAAAAAGTGCCCTCGGCAGAGGGTTAGGTGCTTTAATTGAAAATACAGGAGAACCTCCTCAAAAAGCAGAGGAAGTAGATGTGAAATCCATCAGCGAAGTTGAAATTTCCAAAATTGAGGTAAATCCTTTTCAACCCAGAAGTAACTTTGATGAAGTAGCGCTTGAGGAACTGGCCCAATCTATTAAAGAGATAGGGATTATTCAACCCATCAGCGTAAGGCTTCTTAAAAGCAATAAATACCAGCTGATTACGGGCGAACGCCGCTTGCGTGCCGCTAAAATGGCCGGATTCGATACCCTCCCCGCATATGTTAGGGTGGCTGATGATCAGGCCATGCTTGAAATGGCGCTTGTAGAAAACATTCAGCGTGAAGATCTTGATGCTATTGAAGTTTCCATCAGTTATCAGCGCTTGCTTGAAGAATGCAAGCTAACACAGGAAAGCCTTAGTGAAAGAGTTGGGAAAAAAAGGGCTACGGTAGCCAATTACCTGCGCCTGTTAAAATTACCTGTCGAAATACAGCTGGGTTTAAGGGAACGTAAGCTAGGCATGGGCCATGCCCGTACCATTATTAATATTACCGACGAAGAGCAGCAGCTGCGGGTGTATTATAAAATACTTGAAAATGACCTTTCTGTCCGTGCCACAGAAGAGTTGGTGCGAAACATTAATAAACCCAAAGAGCCCAAAAAGGAAAAAGAAACTTTGCCAAAGGAGTATAAGGATCTTGAACAGCATCTGAACAGTTTCTTTGATACACGTGTTGATTTTAAAAGAAACAATAAAGGATCAGGAAGTATCGTTATTCCTTTTAAATCCGACGAAGATCTGGAACGTATCGTTGCTATTTTCGATCAGTTAAAAAAATAGGTCTTTTACAGAATTATTGTAACCGGCCTTAAAGTGGGTTCATTGCAAAATAGAAAATATTAAAACATCCTGCATCCCCGATTACATGGAATGCAGGTGCTTTATATGTCTCTGTTTATGAATGCCCGGTGTTTACATCTATAATGGAAAAAAGAATATCAGGACATATATGAGATCCCAGCTTCTAATCCCGGTAATGGTGTTTTTATTATCTGCAGCCCATCCGGGCATGTCTATGTTACATGCGCAAGAAAAAGAAACAGAAGTTGTTGCAGACTCCGTCCCCGAACATTCTCCAAGAAAAGCCACCTTATATTCAACTATGCTTCCGGGACTTGGGCAAATTTACAATAAACAAGTCTGGAAAGTACCTGTAATATATGCCGGGTTTGGTGCTATAGGTTACTATATTGTTACCAATACACAGAATTATAATAATTACAGTGAAGCTACAGCCCTTTATTATCGTGATCTGGAAGATGGCGGTATAAATGATGATAATGATAATGGGTGGCAGAAATATGTGACTACCAGCACCCCCGAAGACGAACTTACCTATTACCGGAATTTATACAGGAGATGGCTCGAACTTAGTATAATAAGTGCGGCTGGCTGGTATCTTTTAAATATTCTTGATGCAAATGTATACGGCCATTTATTTGATTTTGATATATCCAAAGACCTTTCTCTCCACATTCAACCCGCAGTAATTACTCCTATCGGAGAGCCCTCAACCTTAGGTATGAACCTGAGTTTCAAATTCTAATTATTTTCCAAATTATTTCTATCTGTTCCTTAACAGATACCTGCTTTTTGCCCTTTATCCTGTTTTTTTGTATACTTGTAAAATCCGTTCCTGATACTGGGAAAAATCTTTAATCTATATTATTTTTTAAGATAGCACCAACCTGACGCTGGTAAAATAGTAATGATTTTTAAGGGTGCTTCAAATCAGGGAATCAGCGATCAAAAGCTACGCCTATTGATACAATAAAATAATTCTCCAAAACAATAGTTATATTAATGGGGAAGATCATATTTAGAAAACAATTATAAATATTTCGTATTCTCACAATCTTTAGGGTAATATACAGAGAATTACCATAAACAATTCAGGAAAAAGCAAATTTCACCCCTCGGGTATACCTGTTGTAGGATGAGAATATGAATTGAAAGAATAAATAGTTGAAAATGAAATATAAAGCTTACACGTTACAAAATTACAGGCAAATACCGGCAATTGAAAAACTCAGTAAAGAGAGAAAATTTGCCATTGAAACCGTGGGCGGTGTATTGCCATTTAAAACCAATAATTATGTTACGGAAAAACTCATAGATTGGGATAATTATGAAAACGACCCCATGTTTATATTAAATTTTCCGCAAAAGGATATGCTCAAACCCTCCCATTTTAAAGCTTATGCTGCGGCCTTAAGTGCAGGAGCGGAAAAGGCACAGTTAAAGAAGATTTCAAACAACATTCGGGAGCAATTAAACCCCCACCCCGCAGGACAGGTTGACTTAAACGTGCCTGAAATGAATGGAAGAAAACTGATGGGGATTCAGCACAAGTATAAAGAAACCGTATTGTTTTTCCCTGCGCAGGGGCAGACCTGTCATGCATATTGCACATTCTGCTTTCGATGGCCACAATTTGGAGGCGCAAACCAGCTTAAATTTGCAATGAAGCAGGCCGATCTGCTGGTGCAATATGTGAAAGAAAATGAAGGCATTACAGATGTGCTCCTAACTGGCGGTGACCCAATGACCATGCCTGCGAAATTTTTAAAGACTTATGTAGATGCATTGCTGAATGCCAATATTGAACATCTAAAAACTATTCGCATTGGTACAAAATCCTTAACCTTCTGGCCTTACAGGTATCTTACCGACAATGATGCAGATGCTATTCTTGAAATATTTGAATCTATTACAAAGAAAGGCAAACACCTTTCCCTGATGGCGCACATAAATCATCCGGTAGAATTATCAACTCCTGAGGTGAAAAAAGCCATCCTACGCATTCAGGCTACGGGCGCTATATTTCGCACCCAATCGCCACTATTAAAGCATATTAATGCCATACCGGAGGTATGGGCAGACATGTGGAAAACCCAGGTAAATTTGGGAATTGTGCCATATTATATGTTTATAGCACGCGAAACCGGAGCACAGCATTATTTTGCCGTTCCCCTTGCCGAGGCTTCAGAAATTTTTCGCCAGGCCTATTCAAAAGTAAGTGGCATATGCCGCACGGTTAGAGGCCCCAGCATGTCTGCTAATCCGGGAAAAGTGCAGATAAATGGTACAAGCGAAATAAATGGTGAAAAAGTATTTGTACTTGAGTTTATCCAGGCACGGAAATCAGCATGGGTTGGTCGCCCTTTTATTGCTAAATATGATGAGGATGCTGCCTGGCTGAACCAGTTAAAGCCAGCCTTTGGGCAGAATAGATTTTTCTATGAGAAAGATTTCGAGAAAATGTTAGCAAATGCGCAAATCCATAAGAATAAATCCGACTCGGTTTTAAGCTATTCCTCTTAAGGTTTATCAATGGTAACATCGAATTTTTTCTCTACGTATCCGATAATCTGAGGGAAGAATTCGATGAAGTTTTCCTGCAAACTGTCATAATTATCAGCAATTACCTGCATCGCAAATTCCGAAGCACTTGGGAGGCTGGTACGCCGCTGCATACGATGCAAAACATTTTCAATGCCCTCCAGAGTAGCATACGTTTTTAGCCAGTTATCCCTTATAAAAAGAGGTACAAAATTTTGTACCGGCTCAGGTAAAACATCAAAGTTGGTGTTCAGTGTTTGATACACGTTGCCAATAAAAGGATCTATTTTTACACCGGAAAATTGATCCCAATTGGCTGATAAAAAATGATCATACAGCACATCAACCACCACACCTGCATATTTATGATATTCTGAAGCAAAATACAATTTGCTGCTGCGTACCATCTCGTGCGTATCTGTAAAAGAATCAATATGCCTGTGCAATAGTATTCCCTTGCTTATCTCAGAGGGGTATGACTTAAAGTCCTTACCTTTTACATAATCTCCAATAAAGTTACCAATTAAAACTTTTTCAGATTTCCCTGATAAAAAAATATGAGCAAGAAAATTCATTTAACAAAATACGGTTCTAAAGGATTAGTGCATAAATGCATGATAGAGTAAAGATAAAGCATTATAAGGGATTATCTGAATAAGAAGGTGGAAAAAAATTGCCGCCAAAAATATAGCGGATTTAAGATGAACAATAAGATTCATTATAATAAATCATTTGTGCGAATAGTAAATAAAATAAATTTACTACTTTGCATCTGTTAATTAAAAAAGAGAGGTTTTTAATTTGAGTCTTGCCCGGGAATATTATCGGATTTTAGATGTAACACCTGACCATACCATGGATGAGGTAAAAAAAGCATTCCGTGCCAAGGCAAAAAAATATCATCCGGATATAAATCGTCAGCCGGGTTCTCATGATCAGTTTATTCGCATTACTGAAGCATATGAATTTATCATCCGGCAGTTAAAAATGGAAGCGCGGAGCCGGGTTTATGATACCAATGCCCAGCAAAGCAACTATCATCATAATTTTATGAGGGAATGGATGCAACAGGAAAGGGAACGCATCCGAAAACAAGCTGCCCGGGAAGCAAAAATGAATTATGAAAAATATATGAATTCCAGGGCCTTTAAAACAACCAATACATTAAATTCCATCGTGGATTATTTTGCCCTTTTTTTTGGTTTGTTGATAATCCTTGGGGCGATATACGGTGTACGTCAGTTGCGTGAAACGGAAGATCTGAATTTTAACCGTATATTAATGGCCATTTGCTTGTTTATTGTTGGATTGATCATTTTTGTTTTCACCTTTTCACACATTTTTCTTGATAAAGAAAAAAAATAAGGGGTATACCTATGTGGTACACCCCCTGAAAATTAACTGTTCTTACCTTATGAAATACTGATAGATTTTGGTGGCTTCACCTTTGCCTCTTCCTTTTTGGGAATGTTGATGGTTAATATTCCGTCTTTATGGTTGGCTTTAATTTTATCGGCATCCACCATTTCCGGAAGTGTGAAAGTACGTTTGAATGAATTGAAGCCGAATTCCCTGCGAACGTAATTTTCTTTTTGCTCTTCATTTTTTTCCTTATGCTCTGCACTTATTGTAAGGATGTCGTTATCAAGGTCAACTTTAAAGTTTTTCCGATCCATTCCAGGAGCAGCAACTTCTATTCTAAAGTCGTCCTTGCCTTCTATAATGTTTACAGATACATTTGAATTACGTGTTACAGGTGTGAAAAAATCGTTCCAGATATCTTCAGATAAACCTGGCATGTAAGTTCTGTTTAATGTTGGTAACATGGCTAATTCCTCCTATATTTTAGTTAAACATTTGTAATAATTTCTGAATGGGAATATTCAATTCACATGCCATACATGAAAAAACACCACTTTCTGTCATTGTGTCACTAAAAAGCAAGCGCAGCATGCCAATTAGGCATGCTGCGCTTGTGAATCCAATAATATTTGGCAGTTATCTAAGTATTTTTGTCTTTTAGTTGAGATTCGAGGACTTCAACTTTTTGCTGTAATTCAGCCTCACGTCTGGCGGATTGCTCTTGGGTGGCCCTTAGCTCTTCCATGTTCTGACGCATTTCCTCCTCCTGGCTTGCCATTTCCTCAGCCTGTTGACGCGATTGCTCGAGCAATTCTGTTGTTTGGATATTGATTTTTACGGTGGATACTGTAGATGCAATGCTTTCTCCAATCTTTTCAACAAAATCTATCTGGAACTCCTGGAAGTTATTAAATGAGGCTATCTCAATTACCCCGTAAATTTCCTCATTCAATTTGAGTGGAACAATGAGGAGGCTTCTGGGATTTTCCTGTCCAAGCCCTGAGGTAATATTCACATAATCCTCCGGAATATCAGTCAGGTATATGGTTTCCCCTTCCTGCACACAACGTCCAATGAGGCCTTCACCAAATTCGATGCGCTTTTCAAGGAACTTTTTACGGTTATAAGCATAGCAGGCAGTCATTTCAAGGAAGATGTTTTCTTCGTCGTTGTTATTCATAATGAATAACCCTCCCTGGTTGGCATCCAGGTATTTTACCAGGTTACTTATAATTTGATAAGACAATACTTCCATATTGTCATTATTACTTCGGAGGATGTCACTAAATTTCGCGATGCCCTGGGTCGCCCAGTTACGCTGCTCATCTTCTAGTTTGCGTTTTTCTTCTTCCTCAGCAGCTTTTTTAAGTTCCTCGCGCATTTCAATAAGTGAATTTCCCAAAACATCCTGATCACTGAGGGGATTGAAATCGCTTTGGAAATTGCCTTTTCCAATTTCAACAGAAAAGTCAGAAATATCTTTTAATCCTCGGACAAGGTTATTCAATGCAATACTCATTTGTCCAATTTCGTCGCGGCCTTCTTTAATTCGCTTTTCAGGCAATATTCCCTGTGCCATCTTCTGCAGGATGTTCTTTATATAGTTTATAGGCCTTACCAAAGAAATACTGGTGATGTAAGCCATAATAAAAGCCACCACTAAAATGATAATGCTCATAAGGATAATTGTGCTTTTGAAATTCTCAAAAGAATCATCCATTTCGGCTCTTGCTTCAGTCACCAGGGCTTCCTGGTAAGCAAGTAATTCAGAAAGCTCTAATAAAATATCTTCGGTATATTCTATAATTTCACCGCTTTCCTCCACCATTGGGTTAATTTCAAATACTACCATTGGATCATCATAACTTTCAAAAGTTGAAAGACGTTCCATAACAAACTGGTGCATTGGAAACAATGTGTCACTTATTGTACCAAGTATCTGTTGAATTTGCTGCTGATTCTCCTCATTCCAGTTTTCGGACATTGCTAAAAGCTGGCTGCTTAATTCCGGGAAGTCTTTTTCATGCATTTCAACCAGTGCAATTTTCTCAGGTGTATCGGCTTTCCGATCAATAAATACCCAGTTTTTGATGAGCATTTCGGAATTATTTACCATTACAAAAAGGGAATTGAGATATTCGGAGGAAGGAGCATAGATGGTGGTTATTGCCTCATTAAGCGCACGACTTTTATTCAGGGTATTTACGGTAAGGAAAACATTTATGAGAAACGCTATGATGATAACACCAAATCCAAAGCCAATTTTTGCAGCAATAGATATTTTAAATTTCATTGGGCAGTTGTTTTGAGCTTCTAAAAGTTAGTGAAATAAAGATTAATTAAAAGTATGTATAATATTTTAAAAGGCAAAAATTAAAATTTGCCAATAATGCTTTATACAAGAAAAGCAAAATTTAGTTACAAATTATTTCTCCTAAAAGCACTTTTTAATTTGTCCAAAGCCATCATCAGTTGGGGTTGCGGCAGCGCTATATTCATCCGTTGAAAGCCTTCTCCTCCGGGACCAAATACTGGTCCATCATTAAAACCAAGACCCGCATCCTTAATAATAAAGCTTTTAAGTGCTTCATTGCTTTTATTCAATTCACTAAAGTCAAGCCACAATAGATAGGTTGCCTCCGGTTCAATTAGCTTTACGGAGGGAATTTCCTGTTTGAGAAAACTCCTTGTTACCTCAAGGTTTGATGTGAGGTATTTCATCAACTCATCCAGCCATTCATCGCCTCTGCTGTAAGCAGCCTCCAGGGCAACCAAACCCAAAACATTTCCCATACCTATGTGTACTTTATCCAATACTTTTTCATATGTATGCCTTAGTCTTGGATTGGATATAATTACTTCTGAAGTGGCTAGGCCTGCCAGGTTAAAGGTTTTAGAAGGAGCCATACAGGTAATAGTGCGCTTATCTATTTCCGGAGAAAGAGA
>JBEPYD010000113.1:0-9961 GCA_041641575.1 Bacteroidales bacterium | reverse complement strand
ATTCCCGCACCTCGCTAAAAGCCATACCCCTGCCTTTAAAGGCACTGTGATATTCTCCTGCGAAAATTTGCCGGGAAAGGCCGCGGGTTTTAATCTCAATCTTCCGTACCTTTTTTAATAGTGCTGTTGTTTCTTCAGTATCTTTTGTATTGACTTTTGCCATTTTTATTCCTTTACGCGTGTTACTACAGTAAAAAACCACTCATCACGGGTAAGGGTTACGGTATATGATTTGCCCTTGCTCATGTATTCCCATTCATCAGATCCTGTTTTCATTCCCCGGCCGTTAAGTTCAGTTTCAATCTCATTCATATATGCATAATCAACCATCCGTTTATGATATTTACATATGTCGTCCTCAGTGAGGAAAAAAAGCCAGGTTTGACTTCCCGTATTGTCTACAAATTTTAAATAATTGAAGTGTTTGTTTGTAAAAGAATTATCGTTGTAAAATTCCCGGTAATTTTCGCGCATAAGCTTAATGACATTATCTTTATGAAGGCCAATAAAATGCTGCGCCTGCAATCCTGCAGACAATATCAATAGCGCAATTATTACTAGAAATTTTCTCATAAACCAAATAAATTAGGGGACTTCTACTGTGTTTAAGATCTCAGTGATGATGTTTTCCGTTGTAATGTTCTCTGCTTCCGCTTCATATGTTAGGCCAATGCGGTGGCGCATTACATCATGGCAGACGGCACGTACATCTTCGGGTATCACATATCCGCGTCGTTTAATAAAGGCGTAGGCTTTTGATGCCATGGCAAGGTTGATGCTTGCTCTTGGTGAACCTCCGTAACTGATGAGGTTTTTAAAGGAATCCATGCCATAATTTTCCGGAAAACGACTGGCGAAAACAATGTCAAGTATGTATTGCTCAATTTTTTCATCCATGTAAACTTCCTTCACCACACTGCGCGCTTGTAAAATTTGTGCGGTGCTAATCACCTGGCTGGCTTTAGGGAATTCTTTGCTAAGATTCTGCCTGATAATAATCCGTTCCTCTTCTTTTTGCGGATAGGTGATTACTACCTTTAGCATAAACCGGTCAACCTGGGCTTCGGGCAATGGATAAGTACCTTCCTGCTCAATTGGGTTTTGGGTGGCAAGCACCAAAAAGGGTTCTTCTAATTTAAAGGTTTCACTCCCAATGGTAATTTGCTTTTCCTGCATGGCTTCAAGCAATGCACTTTGCACTTTGGCCGGTGAACGGTTTATTTCATCAGCCAATACAAAATTGGCGAAAACAGGCCCTTTCTTAACAATAAATTCTTCATTTTTCTGGCTGTAAATCATGGTACCCAGCAAATCTGCGGGCAAAAGATCAGGTGTAAACTGAATGCGGCTGAATTTTGCGCTAATTGTATCAGAAAGTGTGCGGATGGCAAGCGTTTTTGCAAGTCCCGGAACACCTTCAAGAAGAATATGCCCGTTCGTTAAAAGTCCTATCATCAAACGGTCTAACAAAGGGCGCTGACCTACAATAACTTTGTTCATTTCCATGTTGAGCAGGTCAACAAAGGCGCTCTCTTTTTCTATTTTCTCATTTAATTCCTTAATGTCAACAGTAACATCCATGTCAGTGAGTGATTTATTTATATTTATCAATATACTTATTTTCCAACGCCAAAATTAAACAGGTTGTTGGGCTTTTCCATGTTAAATTTTGTTAAACTGTATTGTTTCTCTGCCCTAAGAAAAAAAATCAGAATAATAACAATGTTATTCAAAAAGTTCGCCAAATTATCAATGAATGACATATTGATCAATTTATGCTACATATTTTTTTAAAATAGCCTTTCAGCAAAAATTATATGCTATTTTAGCGGCAATTTTTTGTTAAATTTTAAGTTGTATGAATAAACTTGAACAGAGGTGATATTCTTTATGAGGCTGCTTTTTTCTTTTTTTATATTTCTTTTTCTGATGCCGGCAGCATATGCGCAGGAAAAGACAGTATTAAAAGGCACCGTAACTGACGAAAACGGACAACCTTTGTTCCTGGTTAATGTTTCTGCCAAAGGTACATCTTTTGGCTCAGTTACAGGTGATGACGGAAAATACAATATTGAACTACCCTCTGACACGGTATTTACCATAATTTATTCACGCATTGGCTTTCAACCCTATTCCTTCTCCTTTGATGCCCGCAAAAATGACTTTATCACTAAAAATATAAGCCTTAAAGAAAGCAGGGAAGAACTAAAAGAAGTTTCTGTAACGGAAAATGCAGAAAAAGGTACTACGCTTGACCGGATTGAAATGAAATCTTTCGATATGCTTCCGAATACTTCGGGAGGTTTGGAAAGTATTTTAAAAACATTGCCGGGTGTTTCTTCTACAAATGAATTGAGCTCTCAATATTCGGTACGCGGAGGAAATTTTGATGAAAACCTGGTATATGTGAATAATATCGAAGTTTACCGGCCATTTCTTATTCGCAGCGGACAGCAGGAGGGATTAAGCTTTATCAATTCTGACATGGTGTCTGCGGTGCGTTTTTCAGCCGGAGGTTTTGAAGCCCGCTTTGGTGATAAAATGTCCTCTGTGCTTGATATTACATATCGGAAACCCACCCATACACGGGGGTCTGTTACCGCAAGCCTTTTGGGTGGCGCAGTCCATTTTGAGGGTGCTTCAGCCAATCAGCGATTTACGCACATTTCCGGATTCCGTTACCGCACTTCAAGGTATTTACTTTCAAGTTTGGATACAAAGGGCGAGTATAATCCAGAATTTTATGATTTTCAAACCTATTTAACCTATAATGTTACCGATAAATTTGAGTTAGGATTACTGGCCAATGTTTCTCAAAATAATTATGCCTTCATCCCGGAGGACCGGGAGACCCAATTTGGTACCGTAAGTACAGCTCTTAGTTTTAAAGTATTTTATGAAGGGCAGGAATATGATAAATTTCAGACCTTTACCGGTGCTCTTACAGGCACTTACAGGCCTAATGAAAATCTGAAGCTCTCATTAATCGCTTCTAATTACCAGACCATTGAGCAGGAGTCATTTGATATTCAGGGATACTATCTTATAAATGCCCTGGATAATGATCCTGATTCTGATAATTTTGGCGACAGCCTGATGAATATTGGAATTGGATCGTACCTGGACCATGCCCGTAATGAATTAGATGCCCGTGTTTTATCCCTGGCGCATAAAGGAGAATATAGCCGCGGCGGCAACAAGCTTTTCTGGGGTATACGTGCCCGTTCAGAATACATTGAAGATGAACTTAATGAATGGAACCTTGTCGATTCTGCCGGCTATTCCATTCCCTTTTCACCCTCCAACGTTTTCCTTTATGAAACCACACGTGCAACAAACACATTAGCATCTGTTAAATTAACATCTTACCTGCAAAATACCTATACCTTTGAGAAGGACAGCCACACTTATTATTTAACGGGTGGTTTGCGCGGAAGTTACTGGGATGTTAATGGTGAATTTAACCTTAGCCCCAGAATTTCAATGGCTGTGGAACCCAATTGGGAAAAAGACATCCTCTTACAATTTGCAAGTGGTTATTACATCCAATACCCTTTTTATCGGGAAATGCGCAACCCACAGGGTGAACTTAACAAAGAAACCATTGAAGCCCAAAAATCTGTTCATTTTGTGCTTAGCGGGGATTATACCTTCATGGCATGGGACAGGCCATTCAAATTTACCACAGAGGTTTATTATAAAATTTTGAGAGATGTAATTCCGTATCGTGTTAACGATGTGCGTTTAGAATACATGGCTGAGAACAGGGCGAAAGGATATGCCACAGGCATTGATTTTAAATTATTTGGCGAATTTGTTCCCGGTAATGAGTCCTGGGTGAGCCTCTCTTTTTTGCGTACACGCGAAGAAATTGAGGGCGATCGGTACCGCAACGATGAGGGCGGATTTGAGGAAGCCGGATACTACCGGCGCCCTACAGATCAGCTCATGAATTTTGGTTTGTTTTTCCAGGATTACCTTCCTTCTAATCCCAGTTATAAAGTACATTTAAATTTTCTTTACGGAACCAACCTGCCAACCTCACCCCCCAACCAGGAAAGATACGACCTTATTTACGAAATTCGTCCATACCGGAGAGTGGACCTGGGGTTTTCTAAAATGATTAATACCGGTGAGGGTATCCTGGCCAACAGTAAACCTTTTCAAAGATTCGAATCCATTTGGATAAGCGCTGAAATATTTAATCTTTTGGGTGTGAATAATGTAATTTCATACCAATGGGTAAAAACCGTTTCCAACCTCGATAATATTCAGGGGCAATATGCTATTCCTAATTTTCTTACCGGACGAAGGTTTAATGTTAAATTACAGGTGAAGTTCTAAGAACGCATCCATCCTTAAAATAAAAACACCTTTCTATCCGTTTTAATAAAGCATGAGATATTATAATCTCTTACATGGTGTTTTGCAAGAAAGCTCCAACTTCTTCGTTAAACTTACCATAAAAAATGCATTTACAATGTAAACTGCGCTTTTTTTAGCTGCGCAATTCTCGAACATGAGGTTTTTTTGTCATCCATCCGGATTTTATTGCAAGACTTTATGTACTATTAACGCCCAACAATTTAATACAATGTTTAGCATGAAAAAATTATATTTAAACAACACAATGATTATTGGTTTGTTACTTATTTTTACCGGATGTTCTTCCAGTCATGGTAATGATAATAACAGCCGCTTAAAAACAAATAAACAACTAAATAATGAAGATATGACAGATACAAATCTGGAAAAGGCAACCTTTGGTGCAGGATGCTTTTGGTGTACAGAAGCAATTTTTGAGAGGGTAAAAGGAGTGAAATCTGTTTCATCCGGCTACTCCGGAGGTACAGTAAAGAATCCTGCTTACCGGGAGGTTACCACCGGAAGGACAGGACATGCAGAAGTAATTCAGCTAACGTATGATCCGGCTGAGGTTTCATATGCTGAACTGCTTGAAATTTTTTGGAAAACGCATGATCCCACTACTTTGAACCGCCAGGGCGCAGATGTGGGCACCCAATATCGGTCTGCTGTATTCTACCACAATGAGGAGCAAAAAGAACTGGCTGAAAAATATAAAAAAGAGTTGGATGCTGCCGGAATTTGGGAAAATCCCATTGTTACTGAAATTACAGCATTCGAAGCATTTTATAAAGCAGAGGACTATCATCAGGATTACTATGAACAGAATAGCCGTTCACCCTATTGTAACCTGGTAATTACGCCTAAAATTGAAAAATTCGAGTCTGTTTTTAAAGACAAATTAAAGCAATAGCAGAAAAATCCTTTGCAAAAACATTTCAGATAAAAAGGTGATCTTAGGGATTAGTTTAAACCGGCCGGTTTAAAAAATATTGCACGAGTTCTTCCCATTCCTGATCTGTGCTGTACGGAGGCATTTTTTTTCCGGCCCTGGAATACCAGTAGCCGGCATTTCCCAGGTCACCCTCTACCCGGTGTAAAAAAGCATGTACCCAACTGCCTTTAGGAGTGGGTATGGTTTGGGCAATGTTATGTGCCTGATCCCAATTACCTTTTCCCTGATACCAAAGTGATTTTAATAGATCCTGCATTCCAGGATGCGGATGTTCTTCCTGCAGGGTTTCTTTAAATTGCTCAAAAGTCATGGGTAATGCGTTTATTGCCAAACAAAGATAGGCAAATCAAATCCTAATTCCTAATACAAGTACATCATCTACTTGTGGTTGCGTTCCTTTCCAGTCATTAAAAGCTTCCGTCAGGTATTCTTTTTGAACATTAAGGGGCGCAGTGTTTATTTTTCTTAGCAAATCAGTAAACTGGCTGATTTTAAACTTTCTGTTGTTGGGGCCACCAAACTGATCTGTAAAACCATCAGAAAACAGATAAAATGTATCACCAGGATGGATGTCGTGCTTTTGTAATGTAAAAGGGTCATTCTTAGGATAAATACCCACTGGCATACGATCGCCGGGAATAATTTCAAGCTTGCCTTTTCGTGACACAAGAAGTTTGCGGTTAGCGCCTGCAAAATGAATTACTCCTTTGCGGTGATCGATTTTACAGATACCAATATCCATAGAAAATCCCGGATCGTCACTATTGGAAGTAGGATGAGAATTTTTTATTAATTGCCGCCGCAGTTCATCCAACAATTCGTTCACTTTTATATTGTTGTTTCGCAATATAATACTATTTAGCAGGCTTATTCCCATCATGCTCATCATAGCACCTGGCACGCCATGTCCTGTACAATCAGCAACTGCAAAATAGGTTTTGTTTTTAATTCTTTCAACCCATAGAAAATCCCCGCTGATTATTTGCAGTGGGAAATTCAGAATAAAATGTTCTTTAAATATGGTTTTAAGTGAATCTTCAGAGGGTGCCACGGCATTTTGAATGAGACTGGCATGGCGAATACTGCTGTTGATTTCCTGATGCTGTTCTAAAAGTTTTTCTTTTTGCAGGCGTGTCTCCTTTTGCAATATTTTTAAATCATTGTGTTTCCCGAACAGATTAATTGTCTTGGTTCTGTTGCGCTTATAGCTTTTTTCCAGTTTTTGCTTACTTTTTTCCATTTCAGCTAAAATCTTGCGCTTCTCAAAAATTCTTTGCGTTCGTATGGCTATTTCAAAAGGGTTTAGCGGGAACTTAATAAAATCATTCGCAAGTATCCGGCTGTTTATGTCAATAATGCTAATATCAGAATAAATGATTACGGGTACATTGTTTTTTTGATTCTTCTCTTTAAACAGCTCAAGTACAGGTATTAAATCATTTGACAAGTCAGGAGGTATGTGAAGGTAAATAATCAAAGGAGGAGAGGATGAGGTTTCTTCCGCATCCACTAGCTGCTCAATGGAATGAATGTGCCACTTCACATCTCTGTAAAGGGATGTTTCTGCCCATGCATTCTTTATCAATTGTATATTTTCTTCATTATCATCTATAATGATAACTGCTTGTTTCTGATCTAGCATTGTATTATTTACTGTGAGCCATAGAAAAGGATGGGGTCATCATACTATATTCATTGCGCCGGCATGCCAAAAGCGTTTTTTATGTTCAAACGAAAATACATATTAAAGGTTACTCCTACTGCTGTTGATTTTTGGCAAGGCACTGAAATTCAGACACCATTTGTATGTTTTTTAACAGATGATTTTTATTGCTTTTGTACCGGATTAAAGGTATTTTTATAGTGGTAAATACAAAATGTTCTTTGGTAATTATGTGACCGCATTAATTATTTCGCGATCCGATAAGCTCAACATTTAACAGACAAGGGAGTTTAAGTTCATTGCTCTGGAAAGCAAGCCACACTAGTTTTACAGTGGAAGTTTGAAAGATCAGGCACTCCAAACCTGACTGACCGGGGCTTTAAGGTCAGAGTAGTTAATGCGGTTTTTTATTTAGTTATTGTAAGATACCCCCAACTTCTTCGTTATGCCTTCATATGCCTCGAATTTGTTTTTACTTGTCAACCACGCGAGTTTTATTGCAAATACTCCATAATAACAACGCCTTAGCAGGTAAAGTACCTGCATTTCATAATAAGTTCTAAGGCATAAAAAAAGTGCCATTCTGCTGTAGAATGACACCTTAAACTATTTAACCCTAAATTTACTTATGAAAAAAACTACTCTTTATTTTATCTCATGATAGTAATACGGTTAGGTAGATAAATAGTTACATCTCCAACTAATAATTATTCATTATTTAGTCAAAGAAAAATCATAGTCCTTCCAAAGTATCTGACTTCATTGATCTGTTTTGTTCATTTTGTTTAAAATGATTTCAGTATGTTTGTGTTGATGTAATGAATTGCCTCAAATGATTAATATGTTTAAGTATTTTTTCCTTGTTTCCGTTTTTATCTGCAGTTATCAGCTAAAAGCTCAGGAAGTCAGCATCGATTTCAGAATTGATGGATTAAATAGTGGGGAGCTTTATTTTGGCGGATATATTGGTGATGCAAAATTCATTCTTGATACTGCCTCTGTAGATCCCTCCGGACGTGGTAGTTTTTCGTTTTCTGAGGAGCCCAAAAACGGACTGTATTTTCTTTTATTTCCGGATTCAAGATACTTTGAATTGCTGGTTGAAGATTTTACCCGATTAAAAATAGAAACCACTGCAGATTCTCTCATTCAAAAGCTTTCAGTGTCCGGTGATAAAGTGGCTGAAGGCTATGCCTCCTGGATGAAGGAACAAATGAAAATAAGCAACATTATTCAGCAAAAACAGCATAGGTTGTTAAATGAGAAACTCACAGAAGATTCTCTTAAAATTCTCAAATACCAGATCAGAGAACTCAAGGAAAAAGCCTCTTTAACCACCCGGCAATACATTAACGAATATGAGGGGGATTTTTTAGCGGTATTTCTCCGAACTATAGTTAATCCCGAGAATATGAATAAGCCTCAGTTTACTGGTAATGTCCGGCAGGACTCTGCTTTACTCATTAATAATTTAATTAACAGACAAAGTCTGTTTTTTAATAACTACGATTTTTCTTCCGAAGGTTTAACCCGAACATCCGTACTTCCATCTCTTATAGCCAGGTATTATACTTTGTTTCCTCCTGTTGATACTGTTGCGACAGTTTCATCCATTGAATTTATCTTAAAAAAAGCATCCGTAAACAAAAATGTCTACCAGTTTACCATGCGAACGCTTTTTAATTATTTTCAGGATACAAAAATGCCTTATGCCATGCATGCATTTCTTTATCTGGCTCAGAACTACTATCTTACTGGTAAAGCCAATTGGATAGAAGAAGATTTCCGAAAGGAAGTTGCCGACAAAGTTGCGCGGATAAAAAAGAACAGGGTAGGGGAGAAACTAAATTTTCCATCTATGGAGAAGCTTGATGGTAAAGTTTTTAACATCAATGATGTTAGGAATAAATTTTATGTGATTTATTTCTGGGATGCAAATTGTTACCGATGCAAAAAGGATATACCTGCGCTTAGAGAACTGGAATGGGAGTATCGGAAGGAGGATTTGGAAGTTATTGCCGTATATACAGGAAATAACCGGGTTGAATGGAAGAAATTTACAGATGAATATGATATGAACTGGACAAACGTTTGGGATCCGCATAATATGACATCATACAGAGAAAACCTAAATGTTACACAAACTCCGCAGTATTATTTTATTGATATTCAGCAAGTAATTCTTGATAAAGGTTATAGTATTTCTCAGCTAAGAGCTTTTTTAATGGATTTTATACCATAGTTTATTTAAATCGGGGGTGCAAAAGACTTCAGGTCTTATGAACCACAAGTTTTTTGGAATGTTATTTTAAATAAATATTTCTTCCATGGTAAAATCAAAAACGGGTTGGTTAATCATTATAAGCAGTTTATTTATAGCAATATCATGCAAAAAAGAAAATCCGCACATTTCTGTAAATGGGCTTACGATAAAGGTTTCTGACACAATAGTGCCAGACAGAGAATATGTTGATTTTATTGCACCCTTAAAATCAGTACTTGATTCTCAAATGAATAAGGTTATTGGCCATGCAGCCCGCGATCTTATACTTGAGCCCGGTAAAAGAGAAACTACCCTGGGAACATTTATCACCAAAGTGCAATATGAAAAAGCACGTGAATATTATGGCAAAAATATAGATGCTGCACTTATGAATTCACGGGGTGGAATACGTGCACCAATTTTACAGGGGGCTATAACTGTAGGCGAGATATTTGCACTTATGCCTTTTGAGAATACCCTGGTGATGTTGGAGCTTGATAGTGCTGATGTGCAGAAAATCTTTGATAAAGCAGCCGCATCCGATCGTTATACCATTTATCCGGCGCGGTATGATATTCAGGATTCAAAGGCAATTAATATACTGATTAATAATAAGCCACTGGCATCAAAAGAAAAATATATTTTTGTAATGAGTGATTACCTTGCCAATGGTGGCGGAGGTTTTGATTTTTTACCCGGAATTGTGCCACTGGGG
>JBEPYD010000112.1:0-9964 GCA_041641575.1 Bacteroidales bacterium | reverse complement strand
TTTAACCTGTGAGTTGATGCAATTGCTAATTGGTTTCATATGAAGTTTGGGCTAAAGAATTGCATGACGGATCACGGGCAGTAGTGCTGTTTAACCGCTCAGAAAAAGAAGCTGAAATCGGTTTCTCCTGGGCTGAGATAGGTATGCCACAGCACCTGAAATTTACCGTTCGCGATTTATGGCAGCATGAGAACATGGGCAAGTACAATGGCGCCTATTCAACAAAGATTCCATCGCATGGAGTGGCAATGGTTATTGTGAAGTAGGTTTTATAACCATTAACATAGAGTAAGAAGATGTTTGGTGCAGGTGCTTTTGAGCCCCAACTATTACTTTTATGAAAGCGACCTTTAAGCTGTTCATCTAATTTTAAAGCATTATATAAACCTTGATAGCAGAGGATGTGCTTGCCAAGCTCATGGAATTTGTACAGGGTATTTATTGTAAAAAACAGTTGTCTACAAATCGCTGATGTAAAAGCAAGCTTGTATAATATTATTTCACTAACAAGGATGCAACAGATATTAAGGAGAAATAAGTTTTCCATCTAAATCAGTGAAAATAGTATCCATCCCAGTACAATCGGTCAATTCAGTTGGCTCACCATCATCAATATTAAATGATGAATTAATTACTTTCCAGTCTTTAGCGTACTTAATTTCACCGGCAGTTTCTGTATTTAAGACAATATTTTCAAATACAAAGTCCTCAATGGGTGCTTCCTTAAATCCTTCTACATTGAATGCCTTCCAGCATTTGCCCGACACATGTACATCTTTGATTTTTACGTTCCTTAATTTACAAATCCCTTTTTCGGGAGGAGTAACCCGGGTTAAAAGTGTTTTCCAATGGTCTGGAATTTTATACGATGAAAATGCATCAGGAAGTTGTGTATAGCTGTATTTGGGATTCCAGTCCATGGTAAATTCAAAAATAAAAGGGGTGTTCCTGATTTCAACATCCTCAATTAAAATATTTTCAATTACCCCGCCACGTGTTCTTGCCGATTTAAACCTTATCCCCCGTGTAGTTCCATTTCCTGACATTCCGGATACGTAAATATGATTTATCCCACCCGATGTTTCACTTCCAAATGTAACTATTCCGGCACCTTTACCCGTTTTATTATTCCTAATCACCACATATTCACATGGTCGGTTTACCCTTAACCCATCGGCATCACGCCCTGCTTTCAGGCAGATATTATCATCATTGCAATCGATATCACAGTTTTGCACAAGAATGTCTTTTGATGAATCAATATCAATACCATCTGTACTGGGGCCATGTTTTCCGTCAATATTGTTCCGTATGGTAACTCCATCAACAGTAACATTGTTTGAGTATAATATATGAAGTGTCCAAAATGCTGACTCTTTTAAAGTTATATCTTCAATAAGCACATTAGATGAATTTTCAACCAGCATTAACCGGGGACGCTTGCTATCGTAGTCTAATGCCCAACGCAAGTTGTTCTCTTCATACACAGGCTTCATGGCAAAAAACTTATTCCAAAAAGTTTCACCCCGCCCGTGGATAACTGCGTTGCCTGATATCTTCACATTTTTAGCATTGCGGATATTAACTAATGCCAGGGGCCACTTCATTTCAATTCCTGCTACTCGTGTATTGTCTTCTGTGTAGTTCTCCAGATTCAGGCTTGCCAAAAGAACCGCACTGTCGGCGAAATGAAGGTGCACATTATTTTTAAGGAAAATGCTGCCAATGTGGTATTTTCCGTCTGGAATATAAACCACACCTCCGCCTTTAGAGGCACATTCATCTATTGCCTTTTGTATTTCGGCAGATGTAAGGAATATGCCTTTGTTTTTGGCACTGTAATCCATTACATTAAATGTATCTGTTTTAAAAATATAATCCTGAAAGCCTACCCTTTCAACCCAATTGCCTTTAAAAAAGTTTCTCTCAAAATCACTGGCACTTATTGCACCGTAAAAAAATATCAGAACTGGTAAAATAGAGTATCGTTTCATAAATGACTTAATTTTGTTACCTTATGTTTTAAACTTTATTTGGACCTTCTGAAAATGTTCTTAATGTATCCATAAAATTAGCAAAATTGAACAATCTATCTTTCTCAAGCAAAGGATAGGATGCAGTTTGCTATATCAAGAAGTGCAGCGGCTAATTATATGTGCTTGTTTTTCATTAAAACAAATGCTTCTTAAAAGCTTGCTATTGTTATCCGAATAAAAGCACTCACAAGCTCTTAAAATGAAAGCTTCTACAAAACAATACGTAACCGATGCACTCCGGGTTCAGAAACAGTTTTTACCACATAATCAGAGTTTTCAATAGTTTCATTCGAAAAATATTGCTCTTTTTCGTCCAAAATCACTTTTTTTGCTTTTTTATTTTGGGGGAGTAAAACTTTTAATTCGGTTATATCAGATGAACCGGTAAAAGTTATATCAATAGCATTATCCTGCATTGCATAATTATAAGTAACGTACCCGCCAGAAGCTTCATACTTCAGGGTTGTACTAACCTCATCTACACCAGCTGCTGACCACCTTGGGGCAATAGTTGCCTGATTAAATGCAATTCCATCGTCTTTAATTCCAGCAAGTCCTTCCATCAGAGCATAAACTACAGCAGCAGCCCCCCAATTATCCGGTGCACCAAACGATTCCCGCTCAGGCATAAAAAATACAGGATAATCACTAATGGTTGTTCCCAAAACGATCCATTTAGTACCACCTTTAACACCATTAAATTCAAGGTTCATTATTTCCTTTTCAGGATGAGGGTTATTGAATCCCCATAAGAATGCCCCAATAGAGTTGCTGTGGGCATTTTTACCTTCCCAGGCAAGATGATAAGGGTATCCGGGGCGGCCATATGAGGGTTGTTGCGGATACCACCAGTTGTTTACATTATCACCCTTATTAATGTATTTAGTTACTGAAGTCCCATCTTTGTAGTTTACAACAACCGATCCGGTAGAACGGCTACCACTTTGTGCATGTAATAAATAAATACTTTTTGCCTTTTTATTCACTGGTAATACCTTTTGCAAATCATACTGGGGCAGATCAGCTAAAATCATGCAGGCTTTTCTACCATTTTCAGCGGGTGCAACCACATCGAAAGGTATTTTTTCAAATACCTGCTTTCCTGTTGGAAATTCCCGCATATCATTATCCCCTTCGCTTGTAAATCCAGGTACATCTTTTGCTCCATCACCATGAATATCCGCGTTGGCAACAGATTTCAGGCTCAATGTAGTAAAATTACGTTGCGGTTCATCAGGCATTTGTCCACGGTAGATGCACATTAATCGATTATCAGTCCATGTGGACCATTCAATCATCTTATCAAGAATCTGAACCCCGTAATCTTCATAACCGTGCTGAAATGCGCCATGTGCAACTTCGCCGGCAACAATAGAAGATACTCCGCCATCCATGTATTCCCATTTTTCCCGATGACCCCAGCCTTTATCAAAAGGCGGGTAGCACATGTACCATTCACCTGCAGATGTTTCTGGCATCTCGTCGGCTATCCGCTGATATGTATTGATAATAGCAACCGCTTTATCATGTGAAATTCGCCGATTTAAGGCATAGCCATTAGAAATTGTTACCTGTTTTGAGCCATCTGTTTTACCAAAATCAGGATAATAGTCGGGATCTTCAGGCACATGATGCATATAAAATTCACCATTCCAACATAATTTATCGGTTCGTTCCCGGATACCATCACCAATGGCTCTAATTCTATTAGCTTCTTCAAACCTGCCAGCATATTCAAGCATCTCTGCAGTATATTCACAACCGACAGCAATACCAATATTATCAGCATATAAAATATTATAGTTGGTTACTTCCGGATCCGCCATCATTTCATCTCCGCCAAGGGCTTCAACTTCTTTTGGTGGCTGAAAATCCCATATATCAATGGTGTATCCGCGTTTTAATAACTGATGCTTTTCTGACCAGCGATAGGGGTCTGATGTAGCATATTCAATAGCTTTGATGCAATTGTCTACCCTGGTTTTCATCCATTCATCATCCCCCGTCGCTTTCCAGGCATAGTATACACTTTCTAAAAACGTAAATTCGCTCATGTTTTCTACGGGAATCCGCACAAAAAAACTGGAGTACTGATCTTTTGGACCTGGAACGCTAACAAACTCAGGACCAAACCTGTTTAACCACATTTTCCAATGCTCATATTTCTGATAATGGTTATCGTAAATCATACCATTCTCTTTCTGTCCATCAGCATAAATATCTATTCCCGAAGTAGCATCAGGATAAAAATATTTCATGGCTTTAAACACATGTACATGATCCTGAAACCATCCGGCAAAAGACATACGTGTTTCACCATTATAGCGAATGGGCAGATTTGCATGACCTGTATTCATGGTATAATACAACATGTCAAGCATGTCTTTATACTTTCCTCCTTTATCCGTCAGGCTGGTTTTGGTATCCACCTTAAAATCTTTGGTATCCAGTAACCGGCCTTTTTTATCTGTTACTAATATGGTGTGGCTGCCTAAAGCACCGCCTATGGTAAATGTTGTTGTTCCGTTCACCGGGATGTCAGTTACATATTTCCGTCCCATGCCATCCATAACCGAAATAAAGGCCTTTGTATCAACATTAACCTCTATTTTATTAAGTGGTTCAAAGTATCCCGTTTCCGGATCGTTGGTAATAGAAAGTTGCTGACCTTGCAACTGAACTGCAAAAGCAACAAAAAATAAAAAGACAAAATTTTGGATTATTTTGCCTTTTAAATTTCTGTGAAAATTTTTGATCATTGTGTGTTAGTTTAATTGATTAGTTGTTTCAAAGATAGGGATATTGTATGGAAGCCGAATTATTTTATTGCTGTTAATTTACACGTTTCCAGCCCTAATTGGTAAATAATTCCAGTACAGGCATGGTTGGTTCTTTAAATCCATTTTTCCTGTATAGTTCAATACCATCTTCAGAAGCGTGCAAATATATTTTATCCAGCTTTAAAGCTTTGCCTTTATCAATAAGCCTGTTGAATATCTCCCGGGCAATTCCCAGCTTTCTGTATTCCGGCAAGGTGTACATATTAAGAATGTAACCTTCTAATCCGTGCATTATCTCAAAATTACCCGGAATATGCTGTATAACCATTCCTCCAAAGCCAACCGGCTGTTGTCCAATGCTGGCAACTATTCCTGAAAAGGATTGATCTGCAAATGCTTTCGTAAAATAAGAGTTCAGTTCAGCGCGTAACTGAGTCTCAACAGGAACAGTTTGCTTTCCCTGTAATTCTCTTAAAAAAAGTATACGGTAATCTATTACGGTAGGAATATCCTTTTCAGTAAGTTCTCTGTAAGTAATTTTATGCATACATGGAAATATGAGATTAATAAATATTTAGTTTTTTATTTGCAAAAATAATCTTCTGAAAATATTAAAAAAAGAACGGTGGTATTTTTAAGTAAATTATAAATACGCGAAACTTTCAATGATGTGAACCAAATATTTATTCCATATATTCCTTTAATAAGGAGAAAGTCAGAACATTTTAGTTAAAGTTTCTAAAAGGTTATCATCCAGTCATATATTTAACTATACAGTTAATGTTTTTTGCAAATAACTGTAAGAGAGAGAACTCCCCAGTTTTGGAATAAAGATCGAATATTACTACTGATGTGTTTATGAAGAAATAATCAAATGCAAAAATATTCATTAAGTGCTGCTTACATCTGGGGTATTATTTTTATTTTAAACCACGAATTCATGAATACTCTTGTTTTTCCAATTTGTGAACATTTATTTGATATTCTATTAAGAGTGCAAAGTGTTTATTTTCTGGTATTTAAATGAGATATAATTATATATTTATATAGTTGCTTTAAAGAATCAACATCATTAGTGCATACGTGGTAACGATCTTTACGCATCAACAGAAATCAAATATGTATACTTAATCAATTTCTACCTGCGACGTTTACAAACTACCGTTGATCTGTCTATTTTGCTGAAGTTATGTTATCCTTCGCAATTCCGGCATTCAGGCTTCCCCGCCGGTAGCCTTCAAGATCAACAGTAACATAAGTATAGCCAATCTCTTTCATTTGTTGTAAAATATGCTGCCTTACATCTTCTTCAAAAAAACGGGCAATTTGTGACGGATCTACTTCAATTTTCAAAGTTTTGTTCTGATGACGGGCACGTATATTGCGAAACCCCTGGTCGTAAAGGAAATTCTCAGCTGCATCTACCATTTTTAGTTTTTGAATGTCTATCTTTTCACCATAAGGAAATCGGGATGAAAGGCATGCCAGTTCATCTTTGTTCCAGGTAGGCAGACCGAGCAATTGTGAGAGTTGCCGTATTTCTTTTTTGGTTAATCCGGCTTCTTGTAATGGACTGCGTACACCCTTTTCCTTCAGGGCTTTCATTCCGGGACGATGGTCTCCTGTATCGTCATAATTAGAACCATCCACCATGTTCTTATATTCGCCGCTGCCGGCAATTTCAGAAACTTTATCAAAAAGTTCACTTTTGCAGAAGTAGCAGCGGTTAACCGGATTACTTACAAATTTTTCATCTTCCAGTTCTTGTGTAGGAATGACTTTAACGCGCGCACCAATGATGGCTGCAGCTTCTTTTGCTCTGTCAAATTCTCTTGAAGGGTATGTTGGAGAAACGGCAAGTACGCCATAGGCCTTGTCTCCCAGGGTGTCGTAGGCTACTTTAAGCAGAAATGTGCTGTCAACACCGCCTGAGTAGGCCACCACAACTTCTTTCATTTCAGTCAGGATATCACGCAGTTTTTTATATTTTTCATTTAATGTGATGTCTAATGTATATTCTGTTTCTTTGAGCATATGGATGATTTTTAAATTTACAACCATAAAAATACAACATCTTTAAGATTAAAGCATCTTTTTTTTTTTATTTGATGGTGGGTTGGTTTTATAATGTGATGCAAGAATTATCTTATAAAAGATAAGGTTACCGCGATGGGATAAATGCTATTCATTACCCAATTTCTACTGCATGAAATATTTTTAATTCATTTACAGACAAATTACTTGAAATTACCCAGCTCTGAAAGTTAAAGATGAACTCATAAATTATTTCATGCCTACCCACCATTTGGTAAACTGCTGATTGACGTTATTCAGATCAACCGGCTCACCAATCATGGGGGTAACGACATTTAATTTTTCTTTTTCGTTATTGGCGGTTATCAACGAAAGCGGTTCATACCATGGATGACTTCCCAATACAAACTTAGATGAATGCACTGGCAAAATTCTTTTGGCATTGAGCTGTCTGGCTACCTTCAAAATCTCATTAGGCAAAAAATGTATATAGGGCCAATGCTCATCATATTGTCCGTTTTCCAAAACAACAAGATCAAACGCTCCGAAAGTATCGCCTATCTCTGCAAAGTGTTTGTCGTATCCGCTGTCACCGCCTATATAAATTTGTTTAGTTGGCGTTTGCAATACAAAAGATACCCACAAAGACTTATTTCTTGACAAACCCCTTCCTGAAAAATGCCTTGCCGTAAGCGTATGAACTACAAAACTATCTGCAAGCATAGTTTTATCATTCCAGTTTGTTTCAATAAGCTTATCTCTGTTATAACCCCAAAACTCAAAATGCTCTCCCACTCCTAAGCCACAAATAACAAGTTTCACTTTTGGTTCAATTTTTATTACTGTTTCGTAATCCAGATGATCCCAATGATCGTGTGATATAAATAATATGTCAATCTCAGGCATATCATCTGTGGTATAGACGTCTGTACCTGCAAATGCTTTTGTTCCAAAGGGCAAAGGCGTGGCTGTACCGCTAAAAACAGGATCAACGAGGATCTTTTTTCCATCGATCTGCATAAAATATGATGAATGTCCAAACCACACAAGGATATCCTTATCAGGTGGTATTGTTTTCAGATCAGTTTTAACAGAAGGTATACTATCAAGAGGTTTAAGGTCTACTTTCCTGGTAAAAAAATATTTCTTTATTGCATCCCAGTATGTTACCCCTTCAGGGAGATCCGGAGTATAGGTCTGATTTTTAAATGCTCCATTTTCATAATTCTCAGCAGCTTGTATTCTCTTTAGTCTTTCACCTGTGGGCAATTTACCAAATTTCTTTTGCTGAAGAAATGCATACGTAAACAGCGTAAGGGCTGAAATAATTACCAGTAAAATAATCATTATTCTTTTCAAATCATTAGATTTTGATGCATTTAAACAATTCGTTTAGCTATAAGTTCGCACTTGCTTGAAATATTAAAAATGCTTCTGCTAAAGAGAACGATCTACAATCTACATATCGTTTCACTGCTGTGCGGTTATAAATCAACCAAATAAATTAAGAATAAGTTAATCTCAGCAAAGGAATAAAAGTCAACTTTAAAATTGCTTTCCACATTAAAATAGTCCATCTTCATAAACCTTATGGCTTTGAATTTGTCAGAACATTAGACAATAAAAAAAAGCCTATGAAACCAAAAGCATTTCCAGACTCACTGGCCGAAAAAATGACAGAACTAAAGCAAGAAGGTTTTCTTACCGATTTCAGGTTTAACAATGGAAAACTCTCTTCATATGACGGACACCGAAGTTACACTCCCGACCAGATAAAACTGATAGATACCTTCCGCTTTGAGGGAGAATCAAATCCGGCTGACTCTTCCATCCTGTATGCCATAGAATGCAAACCCACTGGAGAAAAAGGATTGGTTGCCACCTCATACGGTGCCCAGGCAGATGAAAATGCCGAGGAATTTTTTAAGGCAATGTAAGAGGAGTTTCAAAGGATTTATTATTTCACTGCCCTGCCTAAAAACACTCTGATACATCAATTTGTAATTTTGAAATATAAATCTTTCTTTCTTCTGAATATTACGAATTTCGTAGTTTTTTGATAATCATGTTATTTCTTATTGAATGATTTATTTCTTTGATTATCTTTATGAAATTCATAAATGAAAAGCAGCCAGATTGTTCAATTTAAATAAACGAAATAATCAATTTCTTCTCAAGGACCAGGTGGGCAGGTTCTTTATTATGGGACTTATTGTTTTTCTGTTTATCTTATTTTTTCAGCCCTTCCCGCTTGAACAATTAAAATCTGAAAACCGGCTTCTGTATGTAACCGGCATTGGCGCTATTACATTTTTGCTTGGATTTATATTCCTGGGGATTTTGCCCGGAAAAAGATCTTTTGCAGAAGAGTCTAATGATTCACTCTTGCTATATAATCTTGTGTTTTTGATCCTGAATGTAGCTGCAGCAGGATTTTATATCCGTTTCGTAGGCAATACGGCCATTACTTTTTACATCATGTTTAAAGTATTGCTAATTTCCATTTTACCTGTTATTTACTATTTTATGCTATTAAAAATCAAACAGGCAGAGCAAACGATTAAAGTGTTAAAACTACAGAACAAATATTTTTCCGATAAACTTAACGAATATAAAAGTGGTGAAGGTGAAGCAATAGAAATTATTTCTAACAACAAATCAGAAGATCTGAAATTAAAGGTAAGTGACTTAATATTTCTGCAATCTGCAGATAACTACATTGAGGTTTTCTATAAAAAAAATGATTCCATTCAGAAAAAATTAGTCCGGAATACCCTTAAAGATGTCGAAATACAACTCAGCCTTTACAATGATTTCGTTCGTTGCCACCGAACTTCAATAGTAAATAAAAGATATATTCAGAACCTGGTGCATCGCAATGGCAATTATTCAATTATTTTAAAAGAAACTGAGCATGAAATTCCTGTTTCAAGAAAATATCTACCCGCTGTAAAATCCGTAGTTAAGTCCTGATGAAAGAGTTCTTAAAGTGTCAAATTCAGTCATATTATGATTTTTCGAATGCCCAAAAGAAATGATTTTTTCAGGTTATTCACCCCTGTTTTGTGTTATTCGCCCCTAAATTTGCATGCCAGCCTATAAAAGCAGTTGCTG
>JBEPYD010000111.1:0-10145 GCA_041641575.1 Bacteroidales bacterium | reverse complement strand
CGTAAGAAGGAAGAAAATAATAACCTCTGGCTTACGGATGATAACTTTCTAACCCAGGATAATCCGGATTATTATAAAGGCGGAACAATATGGAGCAAAGAAGATGCCATTGTAATGTGCACCTTTTGGTGGCAGGATATAATAGAATGGGATCCTGACAATAACCGGGTAAGGGTTGGGAACACGAATTTTGGTGGCAGGGGCTCTCATTACTATATTGAAAATACGCCTTTTTTGCTTGATACCACTTCAGAATTTTTTTACGATACAGATATAAACAGGCTATATGTTCGATTAGATAGCGATAAGGACCCCAATACCACTATACTGGAAGTAGCTACAGAAAGTCAACTCATAGCGATTAATGATAAAAGTCATATTGAAATTTCCGGGTTACAATTCGGATTTACCACGGAGGACAAGGTGCGGTTTGGTTATGGTGATTGTGTATCAACAATCCGGATGACAGGATATTGTAATGGCATAAGCATTAAAAACAATACATTCCATTATGTTAATGGAGGAGTATCTTTAAACAGCACCGGGAATAATGAAGTTACCTCAGGTTCTATAAATGTTTCAGATAATGACTTTCAGGTAATACATGATTTGGGAATTGTTTTTAGCGCGGGTGGCGGAAATTACATGCAGGAGGTAAAAATAATGCGCAACAATATGTATGATGTGGGCAGCAGGCATCTGGGGCGCTGGTACAGCTCCATACCCGCAATTTGGGGCCAGTTTAAAGATGCAGAAGTAGCAGGAAACATCATCCACACTTCATGGGGGAACGGCCTTAACTTTTTCTGGGGAAAAGGGGGCTCTGATAATGACCATGTGCCATTTATCCGTGGATTAGTGCACCACAACAAAGCCCATAAAACGCTCATTGGTACGAACGACTACGGGGGGATAGAAGGCTGGCAGGGTGGCCCAACCTATTACTACAATAACATTTCGCATGATGCTGCCGGATATAAACATTATAACAACAGTTCTATTGGATATAATTTTTATTTTGACGGCTCATTTAAGCATTATGTTTTTAACAACATTGCTTCCGGAGTATCGCATGAGAGAGCAGCGGCATCCTATATGCAGGTGCTTGGTTTTTATAACATGTATGTGCACAACACGGGTTATAATACGCCAAAACTGTTCAATGGCGGATCCAACAACCTGGAACTAAACGGGCATAATGCATATTTATCAAATGTTGGTGTTAATGTCGAAAAATTTTTCAACCATCAAATAGATCCTGCCTATATACCTTTTGAATCGTATGGTTATAATATTGCCTCCGTGCGGAATTTTTCAGGGTCGCTGGAAAGTAAAAACAATTCGCTTAATCTGGAAGCTTTCAGATCAAAACTGGAGAGTTATGATGCCCAATTAACACAAACAGGTTGGAATAGTCTTTTCAACGTATTGCAGGATCCTGAAAATTTCAACTATAAGCCGGGCATTACCAGCGAAGCATTAGACCGTGGTGTTTCCTTTTTCACCGCATTTCCATTAAGTGCAGTAGTGGGTGAGTGGCATTTTTACAAGCATCCGGCCGATTCTTCAGTAATTATGGCTGATAACTTTTACATGACAAGCGAATATAATGAGCGTACCCAATATAAGAACATACCGAAAAACCATCTGAAGGCAGAGGGTTTGTCAGATACAAGTTTTGTGATGGGAGCACTGGAAAACTGGACCAGTGGAGCATTGCACTTCAATGGTGAATCTACCTATTGTATGCTTTCCCATGCTGCCGCAAAAAATGTAAAAGCCAATAATATAAATATGCATCTTGATAATTTTATCCTGGAAGCATATTTCAGAACTGAAAAAAATCATACAGGAGGTGTACTTATTGCCAAACATGATAATGCAAATGGTTATCAACTATCAGTTGATGATGCTGGCTATATAAAAGCCACACTTTTTCAGGGCGGAGCTGAGATAATATCAAGAACATCAAACAATGTGGTAAACGACAGCGCATGGCACCACGTTTTAGTGGAAGTGAGACGAAGCGGAAGCATTACTGTATATTTAGATGGAAATCTTTCTAATGGTGACCTGAATGGTATAATGCCTGATCCCCTGGCCTCTCTGAGCAATACCGAAGATTTGCTGATAGGTAAAAATATTGATGGCAATTTCTTTTCCGGAACCCTTGATTTTCTCCGCATTTCTAAAGGCACTTTACAGGATGCCCGTACTACATATCATGAATTATATACCTGGATGACAGATGGTCCTTTTAAATATGACTTTACTGGAAAAGCACCCGTGGGAAAAAGAGATGCCGGGGCCATAGAAGGAGGCGAAAAATTATGTGAATTTTCTGTAGATAAAACAGATTTGCAATTTGCAAGCAGTGGTGGCAATCAATCCATTGCAATATCTGCAACCTCTACAGGGTACAACATTCTTGACCATACAAATGAATTTTACAGTATAAATTCAGCTTCAGAATCTCTTTCGGTAACAGTGCCCGAAAATACAACACCAGTTGACAAGATGGAAACTTTCATTGTCCATGGATGTAATGATTATGAAGTGATTTCTGTTTTTCAGGAAGCCGCACCGTGTGAATTCGAGGTACAAAGGGATACCCTGTTTGCTGATCAACAGGAACAAACGCTTCGTTTCCACGTAAATACAAATGGAGATTATGAAGCTATTCGAAACCTTATCTTTTTCCAGTTGGAACTAAATGAGGCAAAAGACAGCGTAATAGTTTACCTCACAGAAAATACCTCCATCAGTTCACGCAGAGGAGAAATTACCCTGCGCGGCTGTGCGGAAGAAAGCGTCATTATTTTACAGAGCGGCACCGCAACCAGCACTGGTTTTGAAAGAGCTGGCGATTTTATGGTATATCCTAATCCAGTGAGTAATGGAATATTTATGGTTAAGCAGCCAGAGGATATAAAACAAACCGAATTATTCATCCGGGATCTGTCTGGTAAGACTCTTTATACGAAAAATTTAACCCTTGAAGTAACAGAAATAAATCCGGGATTGAAGGCAGGAATGTATTTGCTGGAATTCAGAGTTAACGGTAAGCTTTACCAGCAGCAGTTGGTGATTGAATAAATTTCTTTGTATACTTTTTTTGATAGCCACCGGGAAAAAAATTCTGGTGGTTTTTTTGATTTAAAAAAATTTAGTACCCCCATTTTTTATATATTTGAATAATTGCTAACCAAATGTTATTCTTATGAATAAATTCTATCTTCTTATTTTAGTATTTATTATATCCTGCACTTCAGAATATGACTACCCATTTCAAAACCCCACCCTAAGCACAGAAGAGCGTGTTGAAGATTTACTGGGAAGATTAACGCTGGAGCAAAAAATTGAACAAACTTTGCATAATGCCCCGGGAATTGACAGTCTGGGAATTCCTCCTTATAACTGGTGGAATGAATGTTTACATGGTGTGGCACGTGCCGGGGTGGCCACTGTTTTTCCACAAGCCATAGGTATGGGCGCTACCTTTAATGAGACACTCATACATGAAATGGCTACCATAATATCTGATGAAGCCCGGGCCAAACATCACCAGGCACTGCGCGACAGCAGCTATGGCATTTATCAGGGCCTGACATTCTGGACACCCAACATCAATATTTTTCGGGATCCCCGGTGGGGACGCGGACAGGAAACTTATGGTGAGGATCCATACCTTACCTCCCGACTTGGGGTGGCTTTTGTGAAAGGACTGCAAGGAGATAATGAGCGGTATTTTAAAACCATTGCCACACCAAAGCATTATGCGGTACATAGCGGACCGGAACCTGAGAGACACTCTTTCAATGCTACAACCAATGAGATTGATTTATATGAGACCTATCTTCCGGCTTTTGAGGCAACCATAACTGAAGGCAAAGCATTTTCTGTAATGGGAGCATACAATGCATACAATGGGGTTCCGGCCTGTGCAAGTGAGTTTTTACTCCAGGACCTGCTTCGCGATAAATGGGGCTTCAACGGATATGTAGTTTCAGATTGCGGTGCCATACGGGATATTCATATGTATCATAATTACACCGAGACAGCAGCTGAAGCAGCCGCTGTGGCAGTGAAAGCAGGTTGTGAACTGAATTGTGGCAGCACCTACAATGCCCTGTTTGAGGCAGTAAAAAAAGGGCTCCTTACCGAAAAAGAAATTGACAAAGCGCTGGGTAAATTATTTGAGGCCCGCTTCCGACTGGGCATGTTTGACCCTCCAGAACTGGTATCCTACGCACAAATTCCTTATGAGGTTAACAATGCCCCTGCCCATGACAGTCTGGCCAGAGAGGTGGCACGGCAATCTATGGTGTTACTCAAAAATAATGGTGTACTGCCGCTGAAGAAAGATGCTGGAAAAATTGCTGTTATAGGTCCAAATGCGAATGATACCCGTGTTTTATTAGGCAATTACAACGGCACCCCTTCAGATCCGGTGAGTGGCCTGCAGGGAATAAAAAATGCAGTGGCAGCAGGTACAGAAGTTACCTACAATGCCGGCAGCAATCTTACCGATTTGCGACCAGTAATGTCAAACACACCCGGGGAATGGTTTTTCACAAATGGCGACAAACCTGGTTTTGATGCACAATATTTTAAGAATATGGATCTGTCAGGCACTCCTTTTGTGGAGCGAACAGAACAAGTGATTAATTCTCCCTGGACCTTAGATGCCGTGGAAAGTTTACCGCAGGACACCTTTTCAGTGCGATGGACAGCGCAACTGAAAATTCCGGAGGATGCCACTTATCATTTTTCTATTACAGGCGATGATGGGTACAGGATGTTTCTCGACGGCAAATTACTGATTAAAGACTGGGAAAAACAAGCGCCTGATACTAAATCTGCGAGCACATATTTGAAAGCTGACAGAACATACAACCTTGTTATTGAATATTTTGAAAACAATGGCGGACAGGAGATTTCTTTTCAAATGGCAAAAGCAAATGCAGATATTTTTAAAGATGCGGTTAAATTGGCCAATCAGGCAGATATAGTGCTTTTCTATGGAGGACTATCACCGCTTCTGGAGGGCGAGGAAATGGAGGTGAATGCACCCGGTTTTGAAGGTGGCGACCGTACTTCCATAGCTTTACCTAAAGTGCAGACTGAATTATTAAAACGCCTGAAAGCAACCGGAAAACCCGTGGTTTTGGTGCTCATGAATGGTTCTGCAGTGGCCATTCCTTGGGAAAAAGAAAATCTTGATGCCATTGTGGAAGCCTGGTATCCCGGCCAACAGGGTGGCAATGCCATTGCAGATGTGCTTTTTGGCGATTATAACCCTTCCGGAAGGTTGCCCGTAACATTTTACACCTCAACTGAAGATTTGCCCCCTTTCCGGGATTACAGCATGCAAAACAGAACGTACCGCTATTACAAGGGAGAACCGCTTTTTCCTTTTGGATATGGTTTGAGTTATAGTGAATTTGAATATTCTGAACCAGTAATCAGCAAGTCTGAAATTGCTAAAACTGATAGCCTCCGGGTATCCTTTACACTTACAAATGTGAGTGATATACCCGGCGATGAAGTGGCGCAGATATATTTGGTAAATAAATCATTATCTGCAGATTATCCTGCCAAAGAGCTGGTGCGCATAAACAGAGAAACGCTTGAGGCCGGGGAAGAAAAGCAGATACTGGTTACGCTTGGCCCTGAAGATTTGGCCCACTACAACACCGCTTCAGGAGTAAAAATTGTAATGGAGGGCGAGTATGAAATTATGGTTGGAGGATCATCCGACAAGGGCAAAAGTGCATCATTTAAAGTTAGGTAGAAAAGTACTGAAATAAGCTATTCTTACATAATAAACTTTTGCATATGGAAACTTTCATCCAACTCACTCCTGAGAACATACAAAAAGAGCACATTTGTTGTGCCTTTTCTGATAAGAAATGTACCGAAGGCTATGAAGCCAAAAAGGAATGGCTCCGGCAATCGTTTAAAGATGGATATGTCTTCAGAAGGCTGGATGAAAGGGCAAAGGTATTTATTGAGTACGGTCCGGCAGAAAAAGGCTGGGCCCCCATAGATGCGCCGGGCTATTTGCTGATGAACTGCTTTTGGGTATCGGGCAGGTATAAAGGAAAAGGCCATGGCAAGCAATTGTTGCAACATGCGGAAAAAGATACCACGGAACAAGGAAAAAACGGGTTGGTTGCCATTGCCGGTGCTAAGAAATTTCATTTCATGCATGATGCCAAATGGCTGCATAAGCAGGGCTTTGTGGTATGCGATACCACTAATGATGGTTTTGTGCTGCTTGTGAAAAAAATAAAAGAAGCTTCACAAAACCCAACTTTTAAGGCTTCTGCAAAAGAAAGTGAGGGTGTTCCGGACAAAGGCATTGTGGTTTACTGGAGTAACCGATGTCCGTTTACGCAGTATCATATAGAAACATCATTAAAAGAAACGGCAGAAAAAAGGGACATACCCTACCAGCCTATTAAGTTTGAAACCATGGAGCAGGCGCAGAACGCCCCTACCCCGGCCACCATTTTCAGCATGTTTTACAATGGCCGTTTTGTAACTACAGATGTAAGCATTTGTCTGGACAGCCGTTTTGATAAGCTGATGGCGAAGCATATCAATAATAAATAAAGAACTAGGAAGACAGGTTTTTTGGTTTTCTTTTTGGGCTATGATAGTGTGTCATTTGCAGACATATAAACTTTTAGACTCACATTGGATTATAGCTCATAGAAACTTCCACAATCAAACCGGAAAATAATAGGCTGGTAATTCAATATTATTTACCTATCGGTTTTAATCCACTTGATTTGATACGTGAATCAATATATTTTTTCAACTCCTCAAAAGTCATGTTTTGGGTATCCAAATTAATCTCATCACGTATGTCACGCATCATTTTAACAGCATCAAACAGTTTTTCATTTTTAGTCTTCATAATTTAATAGATCTTTAGGACTACGAATTTCAAGCTTCGGGTACCCAAGTTTATAATTTACAGAATTATATCCCTTTATCCTCTTAAGGTTAACAATATGTTTAAAATTCCAGCTAGCCAATACGTCAACACGATTAATTGTAGCCAGTGCAATATGTCTGCAATCCACAAGACTCGTTTTACCAACTACTTTCTCAGAGATATAAGCATTAGCAAGTTCTATTGCTTCTTTCGTTAATTGTATTCTCTCGAATTTATCAGGGCTATATTTATGCAATAATTCCCTCACATTAAGGGGTGCAACAATTAATTCCAGATCCAGTAGGTCAGAAACAACAAAGATAATTTCATTGTTCTCAAACCTTGTAAACAATCCATATGTTGCATCACGGAACTCTTCATCAAAGTATCCACCGACAACTGAGGTATCTATGTAAATTCTTTATTGAATTTTCACAAATTTACAAAGATTAATAATCAATTTGAAATAAATATAATCGTAGAATTATATTTTGATCTGTAATAGAAAACCAATTAAAGACTAATCAGGCTTCTGAAATTCTACTGCATATAGCAGATAGAGAAAAAGCTTCCATGGGAATTATAAAGCGTTTGGAGGTCTAATATCGAAAAAATAGTTTAGAAACAGAATTCAGTCCTTTCAATTTTTTAGTATATTTATCATTCAATCACTCTTAGCCTCATATTTGAACCAGGAAATAGCAGACATACTCACAAAATATTATAAGGATGAAATGGTTTCAACCTTTAATGCCCGTAATGATCTGTTTAATGAACTGGTGCAACTGGCAATTGGCAGTATAGAAAAATATTCCTGGCGGGCAGCCTGGCTGCTTTGTAGCTGTATGAATGCCGGAGATGTACGCGTGCAAAAATATACAGCCGATATTATTCAGGTAATACCCCACCGAAAAGACGGACATCAGCGTGAATTACTCCATGTTTTAAACAAACTTGGAGTAAATGAAGACACAGAAGGGCAATTATTTGACTTGTGTCTTTCACTGTGGGAGCAAATAAATAAGAAGCCTTCGGTACGGTATACTGCTTTTCGTATTATTCTGGATATCGTAAAAAAATATCCCGAAATGTCGAAGGAAATTTCCTTTCTGATGCAGCCGCAGTATCTGGAAACTTTAAGTCCCGGTATAAAACGAGCTGCATTGATGCGGTATGAGGAAGTAGTGTAAGCGGAAAAGGGATAGTGTGGGTATGCTGAAATTTTCGGCCAAAATGCTTTTTGAGGTTTAGAATATTATAATTTCTTCTTTTCCGGGTTTTTCATTATCAAAAAAATCAAGTAAAATTATAGTATAAACTTTTATCCAGTAGAAAATACTTATTTGTCGAATTAATACAAAACCTCGTATTTCTTTTTCATTATTTTCAATTAAGCCTAGCTTAGGATATTCTGAAAATATATCTAATAAATTATAAACCTTTTTAACAAAATCTCTTGCCACTTTTTTACCCCATTCCGCCATTAAAAGTTCCAGGATTTTGTCAAATTTATTATCTGTCCTTTTAGACCATTTAATATCTAAAGCAACCTTTTATGCTTTAGTTTCATTTCTTTATTATCAATTAAATTATCCGGGTTTTCACTTTCTTCAAAAGCAATTAATAATTCTTCCTGTTCTTTATTATTCAAGCGGTTCCATAGTTCCCCTTCTTTATTCCCGGCTCTGGCTTTTATTATGTCGTAAAAAAAAATAATAGATTCTCATTATCAATACTATCAATAAGATTATGAAAATTCTTTCTCAATTCAATTGTATTCATAACTTCTCTTTTTACAAAAACAATATTCTTTGTTCAAAATCAATAACTTATTTTACAACCTAAAAAAAATAATTCAGTCTGGTTGAATATGTATATCAATAAATCCAAATATAAATGGGAGAAGTTTGTATTTTATATAAGTTTCCTTAAAATAAGAAAACTAATAATCACAACACCCTTATCGGATGTAGTTACTACTAAAGGTTCATGTTAGTTTTATACCTTTGCAAGCACAAAATAATCCACCATGCAAAAATACAACTCCAAACATACAGCCTGTGTGCATTCCGGCACTAAAAAAGGGAGTGCCGGGGGCATTAACACACCTGTTGATACCTCCACAGCTTACAACTACCTCAACAGGGAGCAACAGTTCTATCCACGAAGCCTGAACATACCCAATCAGCAGGCGGTAATTGAGAAGTTGCTAACGCTGGAAAATACTGAATCTGGTTTGCTTTTTTCTTCCGGCATGGCAGCCATTAGCAGCACGCTTTTCAGCTTTCTTAAGCCTGGTGATCATCTGCTGGTGCAAAGAGGCATTTACGGAGGCACCATTAACCTGCTGCAGCATGACCTTCAGCGTATGCAGATATCCTGGAGTTACCCGGAAGATAATTCCCCCGAAGGATTTGCCCGCGCCATCAAGCCTGAGACAAAAGTGGTTTACGTGGAAACTCCTTCAAACCCACTGCTGGAAATCATTGATTTGAACGGCATCAGCACCCTTTGCAGGGAAAAGAACATACTTTCGGTGATTGACAATACATTTGCATCTCCCATTAACCAAAACCCGGCCAACGAAGGCATTGACATTGTGCTGCACAGCGCCACCAAATACCTGGGCGGGCATAGCGACATTACAGCAGGTGTGGCTTTGGGCAGTAAAACAAATATCGAAACCATCAGGCAATCGGCTATTAATTTGGGCGGCAGTTTGAATGCCCTGATGTGCCACCTGCTGGAGCGTAGTCTGAAAACGCTGGCCCTTAGGGTAGAGAAACAAAATGATAATGCCATGGCACTGGCCCGTTTTCTCACCGATCATGTCAAAGTAAAGCAGGTGTTTTATCCAGGGCTTACCACCCACCCAAACCATGAAATTGCGCGCGGGCAAATGACCGGTTTTGGGGGCATGCTCTCGTTTGAAACCCTTGACGGAGATGGGCAAAACTTTCAAAATCGTCTGCAAATGATACAACCGGCTCTTAGTCTTGGCGGTATAGAGACCACCATTGTATCACCCGCGCTAACCTCGCACAGCCTCATTTCTGCAGAGGAAAGGGCGAGGGAAGGTATTACTGATGGGCTTCTTCGGCTTTCAGTGGGTATCGAAGACCCCGGCGATCTTATGAGGGAACTGGACCAGGCATTGGGCGGGTAGAAATATGGAGCTTAAAAGTCCTCATCTCCCCTT
>JBEPYD010000110.1:9395-10225 GCA_041641575.1 Bacteroidales bacterium | reverse complement strand
TGCATCAATAAATGGACTTGCGGTGCGGAAAGCGAAGTCGTCAATCAGAATGCCATCGTTAAGGTATACATCTACTGCACTCGCGGCTGCATCGGCGCTATTGTGAATTACCTGTACGCGTGCTTTCGATTCAGGTAAGGCAACCAGGTCACCACCTTCCGGCAAGGCAACAAAAAGTCCAAATGCTGCGCCATCACTATTCATGGAAGGATCAAGAAATCCTGAGGCCACTACCACGGCAGCACTGTCTGCTAATCCGAGTGTGGCAAGAGGCGCATTAAAACCGGCTACAGAAGTAGTGCCTGTTTCTTCCCGCACCTGCAGGTAATAATCTGCAGCAGGAAGTTCAAGGTATCCGGCAAAATCGCCATAAGCTGCATCACCAGCCAGTTCACCGGCATCTTTTTCAAAAATGTCTACGGTGGGCGCATCTGTAGAACCATGATACACCAACAAATCGGTGTTGCCTGAAGCAGCGGCCATTTCCTGCCCCATATCATATACATCAATACCAAAAGGTGTGGCAGGGCTGTATCCTGATGCTGAAACAATACCACTGGCTACCAGTATATAGGTTTTTGTTGGATCGAGCATGGTAGAGAGGTTATAAATAGATTCACCTGACGAGGTACTTGTTCCGGGTGCAATGTCAATGGAGATAGCCTGACCGGCGGGTGCATCAATAAATGGACTTGCGGTGCGGAAAGCAAAGTCGTCAAGAAGAATGCCATCGTTAAGGTATACATCTACTGCACTTGCGGCTGCATCGGCGCTATTGTGAATTACCTGCACGCGTGCTTTCGATTCAGGTAAAGCAATCAGGTCACCAC
>JBEPYD010000110.1:0-9385 GCA_041641575.1 Bacteroidales bacterium | reverse complement strand
CTGTTCATGGAAGGATCAAGAAATCCTGAGGCCACTACCACGGCAGCACTGTCTGCTAAACCAAGTGTGGCAAGAGGCGCATCATAACCGGCTACAGAAGTAGTGCCTGTTTCTTCCCGCACCTGCAGGTAATAATCTGCAGCAGGAAGTTCAAGGTATCCGGCAAAATCGCCATAAGCTGCATCACCAGACAGTTCACCGGCATCTTTTTCAAAAATGTCTACAGTGGGCGCATCTGTAGAACCATGATACACCAACAAATCAGTGTTGCCTGAAGCAGCGGCCATTTCCTGCCCCATATCATATACATCAATGCCAAAAGGTGTGGCAGGGCTGTATCCTGATGCTGAAACAATACCACTGGCTACCAGTATGTAGGTTTCACCAGCGGTTAAGGTAGTTGTAAGTGTATAAATACTTTCGGATGATGTACTGCTGGTGGCAGGTGCTACCTCAATATCAACAGGTACTCCTGCAGGAGCATCAATGAAAGCAGTTGCTGTTCGAAAAGCAAAGTCATTATGAAGAATTCCGTCATTAAGGTAAACATCCACTTGTGCAGCAGCTGCATCAGCACTGTTATGGATTACCTGCACCCGTGCGGTTTGGGCTGATATTGATGCTGAAATCATCATCAATAAGAAAAGGTAGGTCATTTTTGCATTCATATCTTTAAGATTTAATTTGGGTTTAGAATTTCGAAGGGTAAACCCATTCCTTCGCCATATTGTTTAATTAAAAAGTGAAAACGTTAAACAAAAAGAATACTTCTCTAAATAAAATAACTATCAGAGTAAATGATTTTTTTTAAATTTTCGCTGAACATATAGTGTTTAACAAAAATATAAAAAAGTTAAACAAAATAGTTTTCTAAACGTGTTATAAATAATAGGGTTAGCAGAAAAAAGGATTAATCGACCTATTTTGAGATTATTATAATTTTAAAAAATACAATGGATAGATGTTCTCCGTCCAAAAGGGCAGTACCTTTTTGTAGATTAAATCGTCAATTCATGGTAAAAAGTCTTACATGAACAGAAGCCCGACTTTAGAGACGAGCAATATTTAGTTGATTAAAAATTATTCTAATCTTTCAGTTGAATAGTACCGGAATAAAAAACACTTGCTAAAATAGATTACCTTTGTGGCTGAAAAATTTTTTGATAATGGTGCTTTCACAGTTTTGGCAGGCATTGATGATTACCAGTTTTGTGATGGTAATGATGTTAATTATTGAATATGTTAATGTATATTCAAGAGGTAAATGGGCGAAGCATTTGCAGCATAACAGCAGGTATCAAATTATTTTAGGAGCATTGATGGGAATTTTGCCTGGGTGTTTAGGTACTTATGCTGTGGTATCGCTGTACACACATAATATTATTCAGCTTCCGGCATTGGTTGCTGCACTTATTGCAACTTCAGGTGATGAGGCATATATCATGTTTTCTATGATACCTGATACAGCACTAAAGATTACACTTTTTTTGTTGTTAATTGGAATAGCAGCAGGTTACCTCACCAAGTTTATTTTTCCATCTTTTCAGATGAAAAAGTTTGCGGTTGATCATTTGCATATACACCAGCACGAGCAATTGGATAATGCTTTAAGCCTTGGGTCGATTGCAAAACAATGGCGTAACATTTCATTTAGCCGGGCTATTCTGGTATTTGCAATTTTGGTTTTTATAACTGCTCTTTTAAGTGGGAAGTTTGTGCATGGACATGCTGTAGACGAAACACACCAAATTTCTATTGAACATAACCACGCGGAACATGAACACGACCATGATCATGAGCATGATCATGCCCATGATATGGATGAAAGTCTCAATACCATTCCTGCCCATCCCGAAGGATTTGACTGGCTCACGGTTACCTTTATTGTGCTTTCTTTTTTGGCTTTATTTGTAGTAATTGTTGTTCCTGAACATTTTATTCAGGAGCATTTATGGGGCCATGTTATAAAAAAGCATTTCCTGAAAATTCTGGCCTGGACATTTGTGGCGCTTTTAGGTATCGCGTTTTTACTAAATCATTTTGACCTGCACAACTGGCTTAAAGATAATCAATTGTGGGTAGTTCTCGTGGCCGTGCTTATTGGTTTTATTCCTGTTTCCGGACCACACATGATTTTTATCACACTTTTTTTCAACAATACCATACCTTTTAGCGTTCTTTTGGCAAACTCTGTTGTTCAGGACGGACATGGAGCCCTGCCTCTGTTTGCTGAATCAAAACGATCATTTATGCTGGCTAAAGTAATAAATATGTGTGCGGGATTGCTTGTAGGTAGTTTGGGATATTTTTTTAATTTTTGAAATCTCTGTTTTATTAATAATTAAAGTCTTACAAAAAATGAAGTATGATATTATTGTAATTGGAAGTGGACCCGGAGGATATCCTACGGCAATTCGTGCATCGCAATTAGGTTTAAAAGTGGCCGTGGTGGAAAAAGCTGAAATTGGCGGTGTTTGCCTGAACTGGGGATGTATTCCCACAAAGTCTTTGCTTAAAAGTGCGCAGGTATATGAATATGTAAAACATGCTGGTGATTATGGTGTGAATATTGGGGATAAATTTTCCCCCGACTTTTCAAAAATGGTGGAGCGGAGTCGTGGTGTGGCCGATGGCATGAGTAAAGGAGTTCAGTTTTTATTCAAGAAGAACAAAATAGAAAAGATTGAAGGCGTTGGCAAAATAACCAAAAAAGGCGTGGTTGAGGTGACTACTAATAAAAACGAGAAAAAAGAATTTCAGGCAGATCATATTGTTATTGCAACAGGAGCCCGCTCAAGAGAGTTGCCCAACCTTAAGCAGGATGGCAAAAAGGTAATCGGATATCGTGAAGCCATGACGCTGGAAAAGCAACCCAAAAGCATGATTGTGGTTGGATCTGGCGCTATAGGCAGTGAATTTGCTTATTTTTATCAGTCTATTGGTACAGAAGTAACCCTTGTTGAATTTTTGCCCAACATTGTACCTCTTGAAGATGAGGAAGTATCAAAGCAACTTGAGCGTAGCTTTAAGAAAATGAAAATGAAGGTATACACCAATTCTTCTGTTGAAAAAGTGGATACCAGTGGAAAACTTTGCAAAGCCACCATTAAAACCCCCAAAGGTGAAGAAGTTAAGGAAGCTGAAATAGTACTTTCTGCCGTAGGTATCGCTGCCAACCTTGAAAACCTGGGATTGGAAGAATTGGGTATTGAAACTGAGAAAGGCAAAATAAAAGTAGATGAATATTACCGTACAAATATCCCCGGAGTTTATGCCATAGGGGATGCTGTTCCCGGGCCGGCACTTGCACATGTGGCTACCTCTGAAGGTATTATATGTGTGGAGAAAATTGCCGGTCACAATCCGAAACCTTTGCCATATCATAACATTCCTGCCTGCACTTATACTGTTCCTGAAGTGGCTTCAGTGGGTATGAGCGAAAAAGCAGCAAAAGAGGCAGGATATGATATAAAAGTAGGGAAATTTCCTTTTTCTGCTTCCGGAAAGGCCAGTGCTGCCGGCGCCAAAGAAGGATTTATCAAACTTATTTTTGATTCTAAATATGGTGAATTACTTGGTGCACACATGATTGGTGCCAATGTAACAGAAATGATTGCCGAAATAGTTGTTGCCAGAAATTTAGAGACAACCGGACCAGAAATGATTAAATCCATACATCCACACCCCACAATGTCTGAGGCAATAATGGAAGCTGCAGCAGCAGCTTATGGTGAGGTTATACATTTATAATAATTTTTATCTTACAATGAAAAATGCCCGGGAAGAATACCCCAGGCATTTTTTTTATTTTATAGCCTGTTTAGCTTATGCAATTTATTGATACCCATACCCATTTATTCCTTTCCCAGTTTCACGAAGATTCTGATCAGGTAATAAAACGTGCCCTCGATGCAGGTGTATCTCATATGTTGTTGCCAAATGTGGACACCTCTACAATTGATGATATGTTCAGCCTTTCCAAAAAATACCAGCAGGTTTGTTTTCCAATGGTAGGTTTGCATCCTACTTCAGTGGATCAACATTACCTGATGAAAATGGCCAGCATTGAAAAACGTATCAATGAATCAGTGGTGGCCATAGGCGAAATTGGCATCGATTTATACTGGGATAAAACCTGGTATCAGCAGCAGGTAGATGCCTTTAAATACCAGATAGCACTGGCCCGTGAGCATGATCTCCCCATTGTAATTCATGCAAGGGAAAGTTTTTCTGAGATATTTGAAGTGCTTGATTCAATTGATTTGTCAGGAGTTACAGGGGTATTTCATAGTTTTACGGGTACCCTTGAAGAAGCCCAAAAAATTCTTGCGTATAAGAAATTTAAGTTGGGTATCGGAGGTATCCTTACTTTTAAAAATGCACGCCTGGATGAGGTTGTTCATCAAATTGATTTAAAACATATTGTTCTGGAAACAGATTCTCCCTACCTTGCGCCTGTTCCATACAGAGGAAAAAGAAATGAGAGCAGCTATTTAGTAAATATTGCTGAAAAACTTGCTGAAATTAAAGATACAACACTTGAAGAAGTGGCGAAAATTACAACAGGCAATGCGAAAGAATTGTTTCATTTAGAATAATATATGCAGAAATCAAGGGATAAATCTGTTCTTATTATTTATACCGGTGGCACCATTGGCATGGTTCAGGATCAGGTTTCCGGAGCACTTGTGCCGGTTAATTTTGAGAAAATATCTGAAGAAGTGCCTGAACTTAACCGCATTGGCTGCGATATAGAAACAGTAGCTTTTGACCCTCCCATAGATTCATCCAATGTGAATCCGGATGTATGGGTGGAAATAGCCAGGATAATTGAACAAAACTACACTGGTTTCGATGGTTTTGTAATATTGCATGGCACGGATACAATGGCTTATACGGCCTCAGCTTTGAGCTTTATGCTAGAGAATATTGAGAAACCGGTAATTCTCACCGGATCTCAACTGCCGATAGGTACTTTGCGCACGGATGGAAAAGAAAATCTGATTTCTGCTATCCAAATAGCGACAGAATACCAGTATAATGCTCCAATGGTGCCTGAAGTATGTATATTTTTCGAGAATCAACTTTTCAGGGGAAACCGAACCACAAAGAACAATGCCGACCATTTTAATGCTTTTTCTTCTGATAATTACCCTGCACTGGCAGAAACTGGCATTCATATAAAATACAATTATGCTTACATACGCTATCCTGCCGTAAAGCGGGAACTTGTGCTGCATACCCGCTTAAATACGCACATCGCTGTTCTAAAGCTCTTTCCGGGTATTAGCAGTGATATTGTCAGGGCTATGCTGCGCATCAAAGGATTGCGTGCGGTAGTGCTTGAAAGCTATGGCTCAGGCAATGCACCCAGCTTACCCTGGTTGATTGATGAGGTGAAATCAGCCATCAACAGGGGTTTATTTATGCTAAATGTTACCCAATGCCACGCAGGCTCTGTTGAAATGAACCGCTACGAAACAGGAATTGAACTATTAAAAGCAGGTGTGGTCAGTGGATATGATTCTACCACTGAAGCAGCTGTAACCAAGCTCATGTTTTTGCTTGGAGAATACGAAAATGAGCCTGAACAAATTTTAAAGAATCTAAATAACTCTCTCAGGGGTGAAGTTACCATTCCCTGATTTATCTAAATTTCATCTTTTTATTTTCTTATTGTTTGATAATCAGTAGATAGATCATTTTAATAATGTTTTTCCATTGCATGTATTTCCAATAAACTTTTTTATGATGGTTTAAATATTTTTTGTAATTTGGCGGGCTCATAAACAAAGGGAGAGGTGGCCGAGTGGTCGAAGGCGCACGCCTGGAAAGTGTGTATTCCGCGTGAAACGGAATCGAGGGTTCGAATCCCTCTCTCTCCGCAGTTAATTGTAAAGTTTTTTATAACTTTGTGACTTTCTTAAATAATTTTGAAACCATTAAATACGTTTGTAAATTAAATTAAACAAAAGACCATGAAAAATTTATTCGCATTTATTGCAGTAGTAGCAATGCTCTTCTTTGGTGTATCAAAGTTTGCCATTGCACAAACCGGTGAAACTGACACCGCACAAACCGAAGATGTTGTTGACACCACCGCCGCTGCCGATGACATGACTGAAATGGAAGAAGAGGCTGTTGAAGAAGCCGCAGAAGCCACTGAACCTCAATCATTACACAAACAAATTAAACAAAAATTCATTGAAGGTGGTGCATCTTTTATGGGTGCAGTTTTGTTGTGTTTGATTTTTGGACTTGCCATTGCAGTTGAAAGAATTATATACCTAAACCTTTCTACAACCAACACCAACAAGCTTTTAACCAAAGTTGAGAATGCTTTGAACGAAGGTGGTGTAGAAGCTGCAAAAGATGTTTGTCGTAACACACGCGGACCAGTAGCAAGTATATTCTATCAGGGGCTTGACCGCGCTGATGAAGGTATTGAAGTAGTTGAAAAATCTGTAATTTCTTATGGAAGTGTTCAGATGGGGCAATTGGAAAAAGGACTTTCCTGGATGTCGCTGTTTATTGCCATTGCTCCTATGCTCGGGTTCATGGGTACAGTAATTGGTATGATCCAGGCCTTTGACGCGATTAAAATTGCTGGTGATGTATCTGCTTCCCTTGTAGCTGGTGGTATCTCTGTTGCACTTCTTACAACACTTGCCGGACTTATCGTTGCTATCATTCTTCAGTTATTCTATAACTATTGTATTGCTAAAATCGACTCACTGGTTAACCAGATGGAAGATGCATCAATATCACTTGTTGATATTCTTGTAAAATACAATATGAAAAAAGCATAATTATTGCTAAAACATTAAATAAAGGAAAGGATCATTATGTCACTATCTAGAATAACATCCATAGTCTTATATCTGGTGATGGGTGTGTCTGCCGTGCTCCTGATATGGTTTTATGCAGGTCCTGTTGTTACAGGAACTGAAGGAACCAGCATGGAAGAACCTACCATCACTGACACCATTCTCGGATGGTCAGCAGTACTTTTCATTATAGCTGCTGCTGCAGCAATAATATTTTCCATCATAAATATTTTTCTAAATCCGGAAAGTGCGAAGAAAACCCTTTTAGGCCTTGTAGTCGCCGCTGTAATTGTACTAATAGCCTGGTTTCTTGCTTCTGACCAGGTGTTGCAAATTACTGCTTATGATGGACCGGATAACGTTCCGTCGCGATTGAAAATGGCAGGCACGGGGTTGTACACTGTTTATATTCTGGCAGGAATAGCTTTATTGGCCATCCTGTTCTCAGAAGTATCGAAATATTTTAAATAAAATAACTCCGGGTGGGAACCTTTCCTGCCCGGGTATATAAACCTTATTGCTATGGCAAAAAGAGAAATACAGGAAATTAATGCCGGTTCAATGGCTGATATTGCTTTCCTTTTGCTCATCTTCTTCCTGGTAACAACAACCATGGATACCGATACAGGTATTTCACGGAAGCTGCCACCAATGCCTGAAGAGGAAAAACCTCAGGATGATCAGAAAGTGAAGGAAAGGAATGTTTTTATCGTGCTTTTGAACAGAAACAATCAGCTTCTGGTTGAAGGCGAACCTATTCAAATTGGTCAGTTACGGGATAAAACGAAAGAATTTATTGTAAATCCTGAGAACGATCCTAACTTGCCCGAAAAGAAGATTATTGAAGTAGAATACTTCGGGAATTATGAAGTTACAAAAGGTGTGATTTCATTGCAAAATGACCGTGGAACCTCTTATGGATCCTACATTCATGTGCAAAATGAACTTGCTGCTGCCATAAATGAACTGCGTGATGATCTTGCCATGCAGAAGTTTGGCAAAAAGTATGAGGACCTGGAGGAGGATCAGGCTGATGCAGTTCAATCAATTTATCCCATGGCTATATCAGAAGCTGAACCTAAAAATATAGGAGGATAAATTATGGCAAAATTCAGAAAATCAGGAAGTAAAAAGGTGGGTGCAGTGAATACTGCTTCCCTGCCCGATATCGTATTTATGCTGTTGTTCTTTTTCATGGTTACAACAGTAATGCGTGAAACCAACCCACTTGTACAGGTGAAAGTACCCGGTGCCACTGAGATTAAAAAGCTGGAGAAAAAATCGCTGGTAAGCTTTATCAATATTGGTGAGCCAATGAAACAATACCAGGGATTATATGGTACAGAGCCGCGCATTCAGCTTAATGATTCCTTTGCAACGGTGGAAGATATCAGAGATTTTATCTCCAGTGAGCGTGAGCAAATGAAAGAAAATGAACGTGCGCTGATGACCGTTTCCCTGAAAGTGGATGAGGAAACCAAAATGGGTATTGTTACTGATGTGAAGCAGGCGCTGAGAAAAAGTAATGCTTTAAAAATAAATTATTCAAGCCGCATGGATGATAGCTTCCTCCGGTAGGAATAAAAACAATAATCATTATTTCAAAAAAGCCGGCTGTTTTATAGTCGGCTTTTTTTGTGCTTATTATTTATTCACTTTAGCTCTGAATTTCGGATAGCAGATATGGAAGAGCGGCAGAGAGCAAGGGTTTCTTCCGAACATCAGCTCTTTCGGTTTTGTAATCCGAAAGCTAATATCGATGGAGTTGTAATCCATTGTTCATTCAACTTTTCAATGTTTAGCGATCTTATTGCTTGCTTTTAGGCGTTTTTCCAGACTGCTGCTGTCACAGGCTACCAGATTACATATCTGGAAGAGCTGCCTGCCATTAAAGGTGCAGTATCAAGGGCACTTGACTGTGCCGGTTAATCTGTTGTTGCTGTTTCCTTATTGCTTGAGATTTTGACACTGCCTGATGAAGGCACAAAGAATAAGCCGGTGGCTGATACAAGCAATGTAATCAAATAAAACATCAATGAGATGGCAATGGCCTGATCTTCCTGTATGCCCAACCATTTTGATCCGTAGAGGAAGGTAAGCTCACGAACGCCTATGCCACCGATGGATATTGGAACCATAGCTACAATTGAGCTAACAAGAAAAATGAGTGTATAATTGGCTATATTCTCTTTAATTCCAAATGATAATATAATAAACAGGATGGTAATTACTTGTGCCATTTGCACAAGTAACGACATGAGATAGGTTTTGGTTAATATTGGTATAAATTTGAAAAATGCCAGTTTATACAGCAAATATTGTGAGAGTAATATAACTGGAATTGATACCCAGGCGATGAGCCATAAGTTTTCCAGTTCCGGCACCAGGTAAACGTTTAGAATGCCGAGAGTAAACAAAGCTACAACTCCTTAAATTCGGTCTGAAAAAACAGCTGTGAATAAATCGCGGGTAGAAACTGTATGGTGCTTTTTTAATACATATATTTTATATCCGTCTCCCCCTATGCCACCGGGCAGAAATAGATTATAAAACATGCC
>JBEPYD010000109.1:0-10285 GCA_041641575.1 Bacteroidales bacterium | reverse complement strand
TATTTTTGTTTTATGATGCAATACCGTTGCTCTGCATGGTGTACATTTTGGGTTAAAAAACATAAGGTAGTTAACTATTTATTTTCAATATTAATCATTCATTGCTAATGCAAAACAGTTTGGCGCGCATTCTCTTAGTTATTATAAGTACGATAGCAATAGTGCTTATAATAAGCCACCTGTACTGGAGGATAAAACCCTCCAGTGAATTGCATTTGTTCGTCATGAACAAAACCGTTTCCGAGCATTCAATAAAACATAAATCCTTGTTTTGGCTGCTGAATAACGAGAAGTACCGAAAAGCTGATCAGGATAAAAAATATTACGACTACCGGAAGGATTATTATGGTTTCTTACCTGTAAGGCCCTATAAGCAAAAAGATTACACGATAAAAAGAGTTTCTATTGAAGAGGTTGATAGTATCGCCAAAATGTATCACGGGGGTTATTATATTGATACCTATGGATTTTCTTTTGAGGATTGGTATGGAGATAAAAACAAGAAGCATTTAAAACTATATGGTGGCCTAAAGCAAAATGATTATCTGCTGTTCAAACAATTCTACGACCTGAAAAAACTTTTACTGGCTGAATACAGTTTTGTAGATAATACTACTTCCAGCTTAATCCGGTATAAAGTTGAACAAATCACCGGCATACAGTCAACCGGATGGATTGCCCGTTACTTCAAGGAATTAGATCCCGTGCGTAACGAAGATATAACACCTGAAATTATTTCGATTTATGAAACGCGTAATAATGAGAAATGGAAGCATAGCGGTACGGGTATTATTTTATTGAAAAAAGCCCTTGAAAAAATTATTGTAATTCCTATTGATCAGGAAGTTGAGAACGTGGTTTCAATTGTTGCCTCTAAAAACATGCAAAGCCAATTTAATGTACCTGAAAAAGATACATACCTGGACTGGGTTGAATTTGTAAATACAGATAATAAAAATGAAGTTCTTGCTAATTTTCAGTTTGCAAATCATCCGCAACTTATTTCAGTACTTGATTCACTCAACCTGCCCAATACTTATCCTGCTATTTTAAGGTGTAAAGACAGACCTTTTTACTATTTTGCCTGTGACTTCTCTTCATACCAGCCCAATATTGCAACTTCAAAGTTTGAAGGTGCCCGGTTTATTCAGCGATATATTGAAACCCGAAAGGTAAATACAGCAAATAAATTTTACTGGGATTTTTATCAACCGGTACTTTTGGGCATTTTAAAAGATTATCGTTCTTCACAATAGTAGAAAAAATATGTTATCATTTCTAATTTATCTTTAATTTTAGCTTTTTATATTTTTTATTATCTGACATTTAATCTTTTTTAATAGAGGTAACATATACAATTACAAAACGTACATTCTTATTAAGCAGAAAACAGATATTGCAGCAAATGAATGAAAAACGCACATACGATCTTCAATATTTAAATAAGATATCAGCAGGTGATGAAGCTTTTGTCCGGGATATGATACAGCAATTCATTAATGAAGCACCACAGGTACTTCTTGAAATATCAGAATATATGGATCAAAAAAGATGGCAGGACATGTATCAGACGCTTCATCGGTTTGCACCTACACTTGATTTTATTGGATTAAATAATATTCACGACCTCGTTTTAACGCTGGAGAAAAGATCCTTCCATCAGGAAGAATTAGATAAAGTCCCTGAAGACCTTGTTCAACTTACGGACCATTGTTTAAAAGCTATTGAAGATCTGAAGGAAGATTTTGATTTATAGATTTATATGATTAAATAGAACTGGATAAATTTTAAACTATACGACATGAAAATACTTGTTTGTGAAGACGATACAATGACTTTAAAAGCGCTCGAACATCGTTTAAAGCTGGATGGATATGAGGTTATAACAGCAAAGGACGGGAAGGAGGCCCTTGAAAAAATTGACAAGGAATCTTATGATCTTATTCTTACTGATTTACACATGCCTTATATGAGTGGGTTAGAAATTATAACTTATATTCGCAATGAACTTAAATTATATACGCCGCTTGTTATGTTAACAAGAGTTGGGGTTGAAGATACTGTTTTACAAGCCTTTGAGCTTGGCGCTGATGACTATGTAACCAAACCTTTCAGTCCTGATGAACTCTCGCTGCGAATAAAAAAAGCTTTACTTAAATCACCTAAATAGTCAATGCCACGTTTTCCCCTATTTGGAATTATAGTTTTTTTTGTTTTTTTCCTTTTCATAAATTGCTACAGCCAGGAGGCAAATTTACGTAACAACAATCCCGACTCGCTTTATTTTGTGGCCAGGGAGATGGCATTTCAAGGAGCTTATGATAGCGCACGACACCTCAGTAATGAAGTTCTTGAAGCTTATCCTGATTACACTGATTTTAAGATTTTAGTGGCCAGTACGTATGCATGGGAGCAAAAATATGATACGGCGCAGCACCTTTATGCCCATATTTTAAATAAAAATTCAACCTATAAACCAGCCTTGCTGGGGGTGATAGATATCCATCTGTGGCAAACAGAAACTGATTCAGCACAACAAAATATTGATAAAGGTTTTGAATTTCATCCCGGAGATGCAGATTTTTTAGAGAGGCAGCAGAAACTCGATAGCCTGCTTATGCAATTGCAACAGGATAGCCTGCAGGGAAGACCTGAGGTAGCAAGGGGAATTATCTACAAAAATGAAGTTGGAGCCACTTACCTTTTTGATTTTTTTAAAGAGCCTTATATTGCGCGGCGTCATATACTTTCCCTGGAATATATCCGGCACGCTTCCCCCGGAACGGTAATTGGCCGGCTCAATACAGGCGATAATGTGCTGAATGGCGAAAGATATATGCAGGATCCTTCCTATCAGGCCGAAATAGATTTTTACCCGATATTATCCCCAAAAAGCTACTTATACCTTAATTATGGAATATCAACGGGTAATTTTTTTCCATCACATCGTGCAGGAGGGGAATATTACCGTGGATTAAACCAGGGTTTTACCATTTCCGGTGGTTTCAGGTACATGCGCTGGGAAGAAGATATTTTATTTCTTACAGGTTCAGTATCAAAATATTTCGAGGATTACTGGGTTTCATTCCGGCCATTCGTAGCCATTGCGGGGAAAGATTTTGCCAACGCTTATTTACTTGAAGGACGAAGGTATTTCAATTCATACAGGACCTATCTTTTTCTTCTGCTTATGTATGGCGACTCCCCTGATCAACCATCATTTCTAATTGAAGAATTTGGAAATTTTAAAAGTACCCGGGTCAGTTCAGGGTTTAATTATCGCGTAAACAGGTGGTTATTAAAATTTGCATTAGGATATCAATACGAAGAATTTTCAAATAATGCATACCGGAACAGGTATGATATACGTGTAGGCTTTCAATATGGGTTCTAAAAATTTATACATACTTCTATTTTTGGCTATGTGCCTTATTTTCTCTCTGCTTTTTGCAGGTGAAAGGGTCTATGCTTCACATGTGTATAAGTACAGTTCAGAATCCATTCTTTCATTTTCTCAAGAAGTAGCTAAGTCGTCTGATGAAATGCAGAATAAGGACCTAATCGAGGAGAGAATTCAAAAAGCAGACAATTTTTTTCAAAAGCAAAGGTACCTGCTTGCCAAACAGTATTATTTATCAGCGCTTAAAATTGATAGCACCAATCCCTATCCCATAGAACAAATAGTTGAAGTGGATTCTGTTCTTCAATCGCAAAAAATAGCACTTTTTCCACAGGTTGATTTTGAAAAACCCGTCACACTAATACTCGTACTTTTGGTGATTATTGCATATTCCATTGTGTCAATGATCATTTTGCTGTTCTTTATTTTGCTGGACAGGGAAAAACGTAAGCGGAAGTACAAAAAAATTAGCCGCCTTAAAGAACGCTACCAGAGTGCTATTCTCGATTACCTGTATGAAGAAGATATTGATGGTACATCAATACAACTAATTGAAGAAGAGGCCACCACAAATTTTAACAGACGTATTCTAATTGATGAAATGATTGATCTTTCTGTTAATATTAAGGGGGGTGTTGCCGAAAGGTTAAGGGAACTGTATTATATGTTATCATTGAATGAAGATACAATGCAGAAGGTGCGCAGCAGAAGGTGGCATATCAGAATTAAGGGCTTCAGGGAGAGTTCATTTATGAGTATTGATGAGGCACGGCCCTTTCTGATTAAAAATCTCGACAGCAAAAATAATGTGGTACGTTCGGAAGCACAATTGGCGCTGGTAAGATTAAATGAGGATGACCCGTACGGATTTCTTGATTATCTGCAGCGCCCGTTTACCTTGTGGGAACAAACAATTATTCATGAAACAATAGTATATCATGGCCTTAATATCCCCGATTTTAAAAGATGGTTACATTCCCCAAATAAAACGGTAACAATTTTCGCCATAAAGATGATACTTGCCTTTAAGCAAAAAGAAGCTTACAATGAAGTAAAAGAACTGCTATACTCCAGTGATGAAGACATACGGCATTACAGTATTAAAACGCTTGGAAAACTTGAAATAGAACCAGTCCAAACTGTATTTAAAGAAATATACCCCGGCGAGATACACAAGAATAAGCTTGCCCTGCTAAGGGCATTGGTGAATTATAAAAATGAAGCCAATATACCTTTTTTTAAAGCTGTTCTGGAAGACGAAGAAAATGTCTGGCTACAGGTAGAAGCCGCAAAAGGCATCAGAGAAGTAGGGGATAAAGGGGAGCTTGAATTGCAATTGTTACTGAAGAGTGAAGAGTATCGAAGCTACCAGATTATTCTGAAACATGTTCTTGACAAAAGATTTTAAACTATGGTAAATATAACGGCAAATATATTTTTGGATTTTCTTAGTTTTATTGCGAATAACCTCATTTTTCTGCTTACCATAGTTGTGTTTTTTTCCTATGTTACGCTGGCGGTGATAAGTGCCTTCACATTAAGAACTTACATGCGCAAAAACAGCTATGTTGATTACAACGAATTAATGATGTCGCCGTTTCTGCCTTCTGTTTCCATTTTAGCTCCCGCCTTTAATGAGAGCAAATCCATTGTTGAAAATATCCGTGCCTTACTTTCACTATATTATCTGGATTTTGAAGTGATTGTTATAAATGACGGCAGCACAGATGATACCCTTCAAAAAGTAATTAAAGCCTACGATTTGGTTAGGGTGAATTATGCGCACGATTACCGCATTCCCTGTGAAAGAATAAAGGGAGTGTATAAATCTAAGAACGGCTCCTTTAAAAGATTAACTGTAATTAATAAAGTTAATGGCGGTAAAGCAGACTCGCTTAATGCTGGCATCAACGTAAGTGATAACCAGCTAATTGTTAGTATTGATGCGGATTCCATAATGGAACCGGATTCCTTATTAAAGCTTGTGAAGCCCTTCCTTGAAGAAACTGATAAAAAAGTTATTGCAGCCGGAGGCGTTATACGCATCGCAAACAATTGTGATATTGAAGGAGGCCAGATAAAGCGGATAAATCTTCCAAAGCAATTTCTCCCCCGTATCCAGGTACTGGAATATACCAGGGCATTCCTGATGGCCCGCATGGCCTGGAGTCGCCTGGACGGATTATTATTGATTTCCGGTGCGCTTGGTATGTTTGATAAGGAAATAGTGATAAAAAGCGGGGGATATAATACTAAAACAGTAGGTGAGGATATGGAGCTGGTTGTCCGTATGAGAAGATACATGGTGGAGAACAAAATGCCTTACCTGGTTACCTATATCCCGGATCCTTTATGCTGGACAGAAGTGCCTAAAAAAATAAAAATACTGCACAGGCAGAGAAACCGGTGGACACGTGGTACCATGGAAACTTTGTTTCAGCATATCAATATATTCTTTAAACCACGTTACGGAAAGTTTGGTATGCTTGGATATCCGTTTTGGTTTTTCTTTGAATGGCTGGCGCCACTGCTCGAATTTTTTGGTCTACTATACTTTTTTATTCTGGCTTTTCTTGGGCTGGTCAACTGGTCGTTTTTTCTTTTACTGCTTGCTTTTGTATATACTTTCGCAGTTTCTCTCTCTACCTGGGCCGTGCTTTTCGAAGAGCAAACTTATCACAAGTATAACAGCCGCCGGGATGTTTTAGCTTTAATTGGTACAGGATTCTTAGAGCCGTTCTTTTATCATCCACTCACCGTGGTGTGGGCGGTAAAAGCAAACTTTGACTTTCTAACGGGTAAAAAGGCGTGGGGTAAAATGGAGCGTGAGGGATTTACCAAACCCAAAGCAAATAAGTAGTAGAAAGCAATTTACCAATACAATTGATATAATCATTTTGCATTCCTGATTTTCCCCTAAATCTGAGTTTTATCTTCTAATTGGTTCCGGTTTTGTTCTATTTTTCAGATTATATGGCACATTATACCCTTTTTTTTATAATGATAATTGTTATAGGTGCTGAATTCTATAAAGATATTACCTTAGCATTTAGAAATAATTTTACCTTTAAATAATGAATACTGTTAACATACATATTGTACAGCTGAATACGGAATGGGAAAAGCCTGCAAAAAATTTAGTACGACTTTCCGGTATGTTAGAAAAGGAGCACCCTTCCAATGGATTAATTGTTTTGCCTGAAATGTTTACTACCGGATTCACGGAACGTCCAAAGGGTTTTGCCGAAGAGATGGAAGGAGAGACTGTGAAATGGATGTTGCACGCAGCTCAAAAGTACAGGTCTGATGTTATGGGGAGTATTATTATTCAGGAGAACGGGCAGTTACTGAACAGGATGGTTTGCGCGTCACCCTCCGGTGAACTGCAGCATTACGATAAGCATCATTTGTTTCGTTTAGGTGCCGAAAGTGCGGGATATTCTGCCGGCACTAAGCGCCCGGTTTTTTATGCTGGCGGGATAAAATTAATGCCACAAATCTGTTATGATCTTCGATTTCCAATATGGGCCAGAAATGATCAGAATTACGATGTTCTGGTTAATGTGGCGAACTGGCCTGCCGTAAGAAACCCAGTTTGGGAAATATTGCTTAAGGCACGGGCAATTGAGAACCAGTGCTTTGTAGTTGGAGCCAACCGGGTTGGCACAGATGGAAAAGGCATCGCCTATATAGGCAATAGTCTGATTATAGATCCTAAGGGAGAAATTATTTTACAGGCAAGTAATATTGAAGGTATATTTACCGGAATGATCAATCTTGGTGAAATGCATGAATTTCGTAAAAATTTTCCTGTACTTAATGATAGGGATAAATTTACTTTTAAAATGTAATTGTTTTCTAAATGGCAGACAAAAATATCAAAGGGACATCTGAGAAATCCTCCCTCAAAAAGAAAATTGAAAAGGCCAGGTTTTTTATTGCCGAGGAGATTTGGCACATTTCATTAAAGAATTTGCCGCGTCACCTCTCAATACTTATAAGGGTTTTAAGAATTGTTACCCTGGGTGTGAAAAAGTTTATGGAAGATAAGGTTCAGCTCAGGGCTTCTGCTTTAACTTTTTACAGTCTTCTTTCGGTAGTTCCGATAGTAGCCATGGTTTTTGGAATTGCCAAGGGATTTGGATTTGATAATCTGCTCAGGGAGCAGTTAGAGGATCAGTTTCAGGGACAACAGGAAGTGCTTGATTATATCATGGAATTTGCAAATAACTTTATTGAGCGCACCAAAGGGGGGCTTATTGCCGGTATTGGACTGGTTATACTCTTTTGGAGTGTGATGAAAGTAATGGGTAATATAGAATCTTCCCTGAATGATATCTGGCAAATTAAGAAAGCCAGGAACTTTGCCCGTAAATTTAGTGATTATATTTCAATTTTATTAATCGCCCCCTTGCTAATCATTCTGTCCAGCAGTGCCAATGTGTATGTAACTACAACACTTCGTTCTCTGGCCAATGACCACATAATAATTGAAATGATAGGCCCGGTAGTGCTATTTTTGTTGCAGTTTTTACCTTTTGTGCTCATTTGGGCACTTTTTACCATGGTTTACATGGTAATGCCAAATGCCAAGGTAAAGTTTTCTGCAGCTTTCATTGCCGGTATAATTGCGGGTACCTCTTTCCAGCTTGTGCAATGGGTTTACATTTATTTTCAGGTGGGGGTTTCGCGTTATAATGCCATATACGGTAGCTTTGCCGCCCTGCCATTGTTCATGATTTGGCTGGAAATAAGCTGGCTCATCATGCTGTTCGGAGCTGAAATATCTTTTGCCTATCAAAATGTTGGTAATTATCAGCATGAAACTGATTCGCTCAAGATTAGCAGCCGTTATAAACGGTTGCTCACCTTGCTCATTGTGCACAAAAGCCTTCTCCGGTTCCTTAAGCGGGAAATACCACTTACTTCTGAGCAAATATCTCAAAATCTTGATGTACCGGTTAAAATTGTAAGGGAAATCTTATACCAATTGGTTGAAGCAAAAATCTTTATTGAAACTGTAACCGAGAGTCCAAAAGAAAACGGATATCAAATTGCAATGGACCCCAACAGCATTACAGTTGAACTGGTATTGTCCAGCGTGGACAGATTGGGAAATGATAACCTGGAAGTGCATGAGACTTCTGAAATAAGAAAGATAGACGATATCTTATATGACTTTGAGAAAGTGGTAAGGAATTCTGATGCAAATAAGCTTGTGAAGGATATTTAGGTGTACTTTAGAATTTATAAGTCTTTAACAGTTTCTTTCAGAGTCAAAAAAATGTGCCTGACCGGGAGCTCAGATTTTTCATCATTTTTTTACCCATAATTTCCTGATTAAGGATAACTAAATGTTATTTTTTACGTAGCTATTCTGGAACAGAGGTATATGAGTTAAGGAATATCACCTTAACAAAATAAATATTTGTTTATATATTGCACAGAATTTTAATAATGAGTTCCGGACTTTAAACAAGCAAACATCAGTATACATAAATCATTCATTCGCTAAAAAACAAACAGGTGAAAATCGGATTAAATATACGGGCAAAGATGATAGTTTATATCCTCTTTACCGCAGCTTTTATTTACATCATTGCAATTGGTTACATCAGCCTGAGGCTAAAGGAAACCACGCTGAAAAATTCGCAGGTATTAGCCACAACATTTGCAAAGGAGCATGCTAATTTAATTATGTCTGAGTTGAATGATAATATGGGTGCAGCCCGAACTATGGCCCATTCATTCCATGGATACAAGGATCTTGCGCAGGGTGAAAGGATGAATATCTATAATGATATTATGAAAACCATTGCAATTAAAAACGAAGATTTTATTTCAGTTTGGACAAACTGGGAGCTGGAAGCCATAGATACAGCATGGTCGCTTCCCTATGGCAGGGGCAGATATACTTTTTACCGTGAAGGTGGAGAAATCCATTATAAAGAAGAAATACTCAATACAGGTGGTGATGATTTTGAAAGTGCTTATTACAGGATGAAAATTGAGGGTAGAGAAACACTTATAGAGCCCTATTATTTTTCATACACCGGAAACGAAGATGACCAGATTCTGGAAACCAGCATATGTGTTCCGGTGCTTGACAAAGGGCAATTTGTAGGTTTGGCCGGTTTTGATGTTCCCCTTGACAGATTTCAGGAACTCATCAGAGACATTCATCCTTTTAAGGATAGTTATGCCATGCTAATATCCTACCAGGGTAATTTGGTAGCCCACCATAGTGATACGCTTTTAGGAATGTCCTATACCAGTGATCCATTGCTGAGAGGTGATACCATCATTGGACAAAAGTTAAAGGCCGGAGAAAATTATTCTACTGTGATAAAACATCCCGGTTCCGGCACTGAATATTTTCTTGCGCTTACCCCTTTTACCATAGGTAAAACAAATACACCCTGGGCACTCTCAATAATTGCTCCTTACAAAGAAATTACAAGTGAAGCAGACCGTACTTTTGTGATATCTCTGCTCGTGGGATTGGCCGGGCTTATTCTTTTAACGGTGGTTATTGTTTACATATCAAATAATATTTCAAGACCCTTGTTGAAGACAACTGCGGCACTTAATGAACTTGCAACAGGAAATATCAGTCAAAAGAACAAGCTAAGTGTAAACACCAATGACGAGGTGGAAGAAATGGCCAACTCGGTAAACCAGTTAATAGATGAGCTAAACAATATTGCTTCCTTTGCCATAGAAATGGGTAAGGGAAATCTTAATCATAAGTATACCCGCAACAGTGATAATGATGTTCTGGGAAAAGCCTTATTGGAAATGCAGCAAAGTTTAAAGCAGGCTAAAAAAGACGAGGCAATCAGGAAGGAAGAAAATGAAAAGTCTAATTGGGTAAACCAGGGGCTC